>JBFEWA010000096.1:0-9114 GCA_041546605.1 Bermanella sp. | reverse complement strand
TGCTTTAACCGCATTGCTCACCATTAATTGTGGATTAAACGTCAGCTCATCATGGGAGGATGGCAGCTCTCCTTGGTAAGGGTATTGGCTGATTTGATCCACTTGTTGGTTAATCCAGTTTTCGGCTTGTGCGTTGACCTGTTCCCAAGTGCGATTCTCTGTTGAAATCACGGGGCCAATGACCACTTGGATGGTGCCTGGGAGTTTAAGCCAGCGTTTGTTGTTCCAATGTTCGCCACTGTTCAGGGCAATAGGGATGACATCCGCTCCCGCTTCACAGGCCAGCAGTGCGCCGCCTTTCTTAAAGGGTTTACGCTCGCCTACGTTCACTCGGGTGCCTTCTGGAAAAATAAGGATATCTTCACCGCGCTTTAAGCGCACAGAGCCTTGCTTGATAATTTGCTCAATGGCTTGGCCGCCCTTTTTGCGATTCACAAAAATAGGGTTGAGCAGGGCGATGCCCCAGCCAAAAAAAGGAATGTAAAACGCTTCTTTTTTAATGACCACGGTATTGGGATCAAAGATGTTTTGCAGGAACAAGGTCTCCCACGCACTTTGGTGCTTACTCATGATCACATAGCCTTTGTCATCTTTAGGCAAATGCTCAAGGCCTCTTGCCTGATAATCAATGCCGCAAACGTGCTTGCTCAACCACACCACAGAATGACAAAAGGTGCCGATGATGAGTTTAAAGCGCTTGGGGTAGGGTAAAAACGGGCCTATGGTCATGCCCAGTACATAACTGTTTAATGCCAAAAACGGCAGTGTGATGTACAGCAGGATGGTACGTACCCAGAGGGCTGGGGTTTGTTGGTATTGTGGTAGCAACATAGTGAAACTTCTGAAAGATGAAACGGGCTAATGTGCCACATCTGCCCGTTCATGGCTTAACTTTGGGAATCATGTATTTGTCATACCGTGACAGATTACGAGTTTAATCCATCTTTGGCATTTGCCAAATGATTCAAAGCCATGGGCCTAATGGCCTAGAATGGCGTCCACAAAGCGGTTCAGGTCTTCGTACACAGGCACACCCTCTAATCCTTGGCCTTTATCTAGTGTGCGCTGGCCCTTGCCGGTAAGCACGAGTACCGGCTTTAAACCGGCCGCTTGCCCTGCTTGTAAGTCCCTTAAGCTATCTCCCACCATGTAGCTGCCAGCCACGTCCTGATTCAGCCCTTTTGCAATTTGATGAATTAAACCCGGTAGCGGCTTACGGCAGTCGCAATTGTCGTCTGGCCCATGTGGGCAATAGGCGATGTAATCAATGACCGCCCCTTCTTCACTGGCAAGGGTGGTCATCTTGGTGTGCATTGCGGCCAGAGTGTCTTCGCTGAAATAGCCGCGGGCAATGCCGGATTGATTGGTGGCGATGGCAATCTTATAGCCTGCTTGAGTGAGTTTGCCCAAGGCCTGCATCGCACCCGGCAGTGCAATCCATTCATCCACGGTTTTTACGTAATCATCACTGTCGTAATTAATGACGCCGTCGCGGTCTAATACGATGAGTTTGTCAGCCATGTGGTTTTCCTAAATGAGCAACAAAAAAAGGAGAAGCAAGCTTCTCCTTTTTTATGTTTTGTTAATTAAAGGTGGGAGATGTCTGCCACTTTTAAGAACAAGTTACGCAATTGATTCAGCAATGCTAAACGGTTTTGTTTCACCGCTTCGTCGTCGGCCATCACCATCACGTTATCGAAGAAGGCATCGATGCTGTCACGCAATGGTGTTAATGCCGTTAAGTATTCGGCGTATTGTCCTTGCTCGAACAATGGCGCTGCCGCTTGTGCTTTTTCAGCTAGGGCTTTGGCTAATACTTTTTCTGCATCTTCTTGCAACAAGGCTTCATTGATTTGTGGTGCATCAATGAAGGCATCGTTTTTGGTTAAGATATTGGATACACGTTTGTTGGCGGCGGCCAAGGCTTCTGCGCTGTCTAACTTGGCGAAGGCAAATACCGCTTGTACGCGCTTGTTGATATCCAATGGTTGCGTAATGCCTTTGGCGCGCACCGCTTGGAATACAACCGCAGGAATGTTTTCGTCTTGATACCAAGCGCTGAAACGATCCAACATGTATTCAATTAATTTCGATTTGCTGTCGGCGTTTAGTTCTGTTGGCCAGTTGTTGTCGATGGCCCAATCAATTAAATCAGACAAATCAATATCGATTTGTTTTTCAACCAACAAACGTAACACACCTAAAGAGGCACGACGCAACGCGTAAGGATCTTTACCGCCGGTTGGGATTTGGCCAATACCAAATAAACCCACCAAGCTATCTAAACGATCCGCGATGGCTAATGCTGTACCAGTTACGGTGGCTGGTAAGTTATCACCCGAGAACGCCGGCATGTATTGCTCGTTCATGGCTGCACACACGTCAGCATGTTCACCATCGTGTTGCGCGTAGTAAGAACCCGCTAAACCTTGAAGATCGGTGAACTCATATACCATGTCGGAAAGTAAATCGGTTTTCGCCAATTTAGCTGCACGCTCAGCAAGGGCCACATCACCGCCCATGGCCGCAGAAATCTTCGCAGCTAATGTCATTAAGCGCTCAGACTTATCTTTTAAGGTGCCGAGTTTTTGAACCCAAACCACAGTGTCTAGTTTTTCAAAACGGCTTTCTAAGGTTTGTTTGCGGTCGGTATCCCAGAAGAATTTCGCATCACTTAAACGTGGGCGAATCACTTTCTCGTTACCTTCGATCACTTGTTGTGGATCTTTGGATTCAATATTACAAATGGTGATGAAGTTTGGCATCAACTTGCCAGACTTATCCACCACGTGGAAATATTTTTGGTGCTCTTTCATGGAGCTGATTAACGCTTCGGCTGGCACTTCTAAGAATTCTGTATCGAACTTACCTGCTAACGCGGTTGGCCATTCATTTAATGACGCCACTTCGTCCAATAGGTCTTCATCGATAACCGCAGTACCACCCAGTTTTTCACCTTCGGCTTCAACCTGTGCGCGAATCATGGCTTTACGTTCTTCGTAATCGGCCAAGACTTTGCCTTGTTCTTTTAGAATGCTTTCGTAAACGCCTGGGCTGGTGATGGCGATTTCACGGTTGGCATGGAAACGGTGACCCTTGGTGAAGTAATTAGAATGCACACCAAGAATGTTGGCTTCGATGACTTTGTTGTCCAGCAGCATTAACACCCAATGCACAGGACGCACGAATTCGATACGGCTTGAACCCCAACGCATGCGTTTAGGGATAGGTAATTTATTCAGTGCGTCGCTAATGGCGACCGGTAGTTCGTCAGTGGCTTTGGCACCAGGAACATCTTGGGCGAAATATAAACGCTCGCCTTTTTCATCTGTGATGCGACCCACTTGATCAAACTCGATGCCGTTTGAGCGCGCAAAACCTTCAGCGGCTTTGGTGGGTTTACCATTGGCATCTAACGCCACGTTCACGTAAGGGCCAAACTTTTCCACCTTGCTGTTATTACCTTCAGCGGCTAAGCCTTCTAGGCGCAAAGCTAAACGACGAGGGGCGGCAAATAATTTGCTGCCAGTAAATGCAATTTCTTTGGCGTTTAGGTGAGCTTCGATGCCTTGTTGAAACGCAGCCGCTAAACTTTTTAATGCTTTTGGTGGTAACTCTTCGGTACCAATCTCTACCAGAAAATCATGTGTGCTCATTATTTGGCTTCCTTTTTCTTAGCGTCTTTGGCTGCTTTTTTGGCAGCGGCGTCTGCGGCGGCTTTTTCTTCGGCTGCGGCATTGGCCAGTACTTCATCACGCAAGGCTTTAGGGGCCAGTGGGAATTCAAGTTTACGACGAGATTGGAAATACGCTTCGGCCACAGAGCGCGCTAAGGTGCGCACACGTAAGATGTAACCTTGACGCTCGGTAACAGAAATAGCGTGGCGCGCATCGAGCATGTTGAATGCGTGAGACGCTTTTAGTACCTGCTCATAAGCGGGTAGTGCAAGGCCAGCGTCAATTAAACGAGCGCAGTCGGCTTCGTGTTGATTGAAGGCTTGGAACAAAAAGTCCACATCGGCGTGTTCAAAGTTGTAAGCGGATTGCTCCACTTCGTTTTGATGGAACACATCGCCGTAGGTCACTTTGGAGCCGTCTGGGCCGTAGCACCAAACCAGATCAAAAATGCTGTCCACGTTTTGTAGGTACATGGCGATACGCTCAAGACCGTAGGTGATTTCACCGGTCACTGGGTAACATTCCAAACCACCCACTTGCTGGAAGTAAGTAAACTGAGTGACCTCCATACCGTTTAACCATACTTCCCAGCCAAGACCCCAGGCACCTAGGGTCGGGCTTTCCCAGTTGTCTTCTACGAAACGTACGTCATGGATGTCGGTGTCGATGCCGATCATCTTCAAGCTTTCTAGGTACTTGTCTTGGATATCCAATGGCGAAGGCTTCATCACCACTTGGAATTGGTAATAGTGTTGCAGACGGTTTGGGTTTTCCCCGTAACGACCATCGGTTGGACGACGACAAGGTTGCACATAGGCGGCGTTCCAAGTTTCTGGGCCAACCGCACGCAAGAACGTAGAGGTATGAAAGGTACCGGCACCCACTTCTAGGTCGATGGGTTGGTTAATCACACAGCCTTGCTGTGACCAAAAATTTTGCAGGGTAGCGATGAGCCCCTGGAAGGTTTTTACGTCGTAATTATTTGCGGACACTGTGGCCTACCGAGTCTGGATACAGAAAAGCACAAGATTATACGGGCCAAGGGCCTTAGATACTAGGGCGTAAGGGGGGCGTTGGGCAATTTTGATGCAGGGATATTAAGGGAAATTCATTTGCAGTTGGGCCCCTTCATCCGCTTGGTTGGAAAGGGCGATACTGCCGCTTTTACCATTACGTTTATGGGCTTTGAGGGCTTGCTCAATGAGGTAGAGTCCTAGGCCGTTTTCTGTGCCTTGGGGGTCGAACGTGTTTTGATCGGTTAATTGCTCATCTTGAAAGCCTGGGCCGTTATCTTTGACACTTAAAGACCAGCTGCCGTCGTCGAATTCATCGACCGTTAAAACTACTTTGTTGGCCCCAGCTTGCAGGGCATTAATACAGGCATTGTGCAGGGCGATCCCCACCAATTGCTCGTCATAGAAGTTGTTAAAGTCTTCATCAAACTGGGATTCAATGGTGAGTCCGTGCAAATGAAAAAACTCATTGGCCAGGGGAGTAATGGTGTCCGTGAGCCAATGTTCTTCAATGCTGGGCTTAAAGGCATCATTTTGAATTTTTAAGATGGAGAGCAGCTCAACCACGCGGTGACTCAAGTTATTGCTGTGACGCTGCAGCTTATCCATAAGGGATTGCTGTTGTGGGTCCAATTGTAAGGCGTCATCAAGTTCAGACTGCACATTTAACAGGGCCTGCATCTGGTTTTTCAGGTCGTGCAATTGAGCACTGAGTAGGGTGTTGATATCGAAGCTCATGGTCATCCTTGCTTACAGCATGCGCACGAGGCGCTCTTGGCTTTTCTTCAATAATAACCAGCGTTGGTGGCGATCATCACTGGCAGGAATCTCGCCCACTCGGCGCAGGAGTTCATCCACTTCATCCAGCATTTTGCGGCTGGCCGCTCGCTGATCCATATAGGTGATTTTTACCTGTATGGCGTTAAGGAGCACAGCTAAGCCCGCTTCTTTGTAGGCGGTGGCTTGATCTAGCAGTTCAATGGCTTGAGATAATTGGCCCCGTTCGAAGTAGCCAATGGCTTTGTCGTTGATGTCTGTGGTGTATTGACGCACCACTTGTTCGCTGATTTCCCCTTTGGTGCGTTCCAATTCGCGGGCTTCGCTGCGCGAGAGGCCTTTGCGTTTGGATACCTCACTTAATAAATCCTGTGCCTTGGCATGCTGCTTGGTGGCGATATACACATTGGCCATGGAAAGCAATTGCGCACTTGTGGGCTCATTGATTTGCGCGAGCATTTGCTCCGCCTTGTTTGCCGCAGCTTTGGCATCGGCTTCTTTGCCCAAATTGGTGTAGGTGGTGCTTTCGATCATGGTGGCTTCGAGTACGTATTCTGGGGTATCGGCATAAATGTTTTTGGCTTCTTCCAGGGCTTTAAAGGCATCACTGCTGCTGGAGCGCACTTCACGATTATTAGAGGTGTTTATCTTGTGTTGTAGCGATTTGGCATAGAATAGGTAATTCTTAACCGAGCGATAGCAGCTGTGCCGGGCCAGTTTCACCGATTGACGAAACGCCGTTTCGGCCACCCCCATGTCTTGATTGGCAAAGGCAATACGCCCCAGCTCCATTTGTCTGAGCACTTGTTTAGGGGATACATGGGTGGCGGATACCAGAGTATTTTGTGCTGACTTTAGGTCTTTATTTTTTAGGTGAATCTTTGAAAGCAGGTCATAACATTGCACATATTTTGGGTGTTCTTTGATGGTGTACTCTAGTAATTGCTTAGATTCTTTGAATTGCCCTTTATGAAACAAACAGGTGGCTTTACCTAATAACGCCCAGTTGATCTCCCTTTCTTCTAAGATACCGTTGTAAAGATCGAGGGCATCTTCGTAGTTCTTCATGGACATGAGGGTGCGCCCTTTGATGCGCTCCACACGGTTTTTTAAACGCGGCTTGTGTTTGATGTACTCATCACACAGCTGAATCACCTCGGCTTTGGCTTGGCGATCTATGGCTTCGTTAATGGGTTTAAGCTGCTCTTTGATGGTGAGGATACGGGTGAGGCGCTGACGCATGATGTCGATAGTGAACGGCTTGGTCACATAGTCATCTGGCTCATATTCTAGGGCCCCCATGACCATATCCATGGCGTTTTCACCCGTGAGCATGATGAAGGTAGTGGTGGCCTTTAGGCGATTAATAAAGCGGGCTTCTTCCAGTATTTGCTGGCCATCGCGACCACGACCCAAGTTATAGTCGCTGATCACCATGTCGTAGTCATTATTGAGAATGTATTCGGTGGCCTCATCCCCATCCATGGCGATATCCACGTTATTTGCCCCAAGAATCATGAGCATTTTCTTCATGGCACTACGGGACTCCACCAAGTCATCCACGGCGAGTATGCGTTTGCCAGCCAGCATGGCATCTAATTTAGCCATAATTCATCCTTTAATCCCTATCTAAGAGAATAGTCAAAGATGAATAATTCGCTGCTTGTAGAGAAAATTATCTATTTAAGGCAAAGTCCGTTTTCGAATTGATTGGTATGAATTTTTGTTATGGATATTAAATCAGCTATCGCATTAAGCATCATTCGCACCCTGGGATTGATGAATCTCAGGGTAGCGCGTCGCTTTGGCCGTTTCATTGGTTGGCTTTTGAGGGTGACAGGCTCTCGCATGTACAAGGTAACCCTAAAGAATCTAGAGCTTTGCTACCCAGATATGCCCCAAGCAGAGCGTGAAGCATTGGCAAAACAGAGTGTAAGCCATACCGGCCAAACCATAGCGGAAGCCGGTTTAGCTTGGGGAGGCACCGACGCCAAGTTCCGTCGTAATGAAGCGCAAATCTTAAAAGTCACCAATGGGCATTTGCTGGATGCCGCTAAGGCCAAAGGCAAAGGGGTGATGCTGCTGACATTGCACCATGGTAACTGGGAGTGGCTCTCCAGCTGGTTACCGCGTCGCACGGAATTATTAGCCTTATATAAGATGGCGAAAATGCCCGGACTGGAAAAAGCCATGTTAGAAGCCCGCTCTAGCAGTGGTTTAGACTTGGTGGCATCCGGTAAAGACGGTGTTTTGAAATTCATTAATCATTATGTGGCGCAAAAAGATTGCATCATTGCTCCCGACCAAGAGCCTTCAGAAAAGTCAGGTGTATGGGCCAAGTTTTTTGGCATCGATGCGTTAACCCCTAAGTTTATTCATCATCTGATTCAACGTAATCCAGAAGGCACCGTGATATTCATTTACATGAAGCGCATTGAAGGGGGATTTGAAGTGGTCATGAAAGAAGCCCCAGCTGAGATCTATGATGAAGACCTTGTGGTATCGGCCACGGCCATGAACAAGGGCTTTGAAGACTGTATTGCCGATGCCCCAGAGCAATACGAATGGGATTACAAACGCTTTAAGCGTAATCCAGAAAGGTACTACCAGGGTTTGTAATACCTTGCTCAATAAAAAAGGCGCTCACTTGAGCGCCTTTTTTATTGTCGCCAGAATGTGGGCGTAAACAGCACCAACAGGGTAAAGATTTCTAAGCGTCCTAGTAGCATGGCAAAGCTCAATACCCACTTGGCAAAGTCACTGATGTTTTCATAGTTGGCGGCCACCTCACCTAAGCCTGGGCCTAGGTTATTAATACACGCCCCCACGGCAGAAAATGCCGACACAAAATCGAGGCCAGTGGCCAAAAGTAAAATGGTCATGATGATGTACAGGATTAAGTACACACTGAAAAATCCCCAAACCGCTTCTACTACGCGATCATCCACAGGGCGACCACCAATGCGAATGGGGATGATGGCATTGGGGTGAATTAAGCGTTTCATTTCGCGGCTGCCTTGTTTGTAAATTAACAAGACGCGAATCACTTTTAAGCCGCCGCCGGTACTGCCTGCACAGCCACCAATGAAAGCTAAGAAAAATAATAAGAAAGGCAAAAACGCTGGCCACAAAGAGAAATCTGCCGTGGCGTAACCTGTGGTGGTGGCAATACTCACTAATTCAAAGACACCAAAGCGCAAGGCTTCGTTAGGGTCGTAACTCTTACTCACCACCAAGGTGATAAAGGTCACCAGTGCGGCGATGAATAAAATAATCAGTAAGGCTTTTACTTCTGGGTCAGCAAAATAATGGCGAATGGATTTATAACGCCATGCGTAAAAATGCAGTGCAAAGTTAAAGGCACTGATGATCATAAAAAAGATGGCCACAGTTTCGATTAACGGACTATCGAAAAAGCCAATGCTGTCATCATGGGTACTAAAGCCACCAATGGCCACAGTACTGAATGCATGACAAATGGCATCAAATAAATTCATGCCTGCTAATAAAAAACCAATAGCGCAGGCAATGGTTAACGCCAAATAGATGTACCACAGGGTTTTAGCGGTTTCGGTGATACGCGGTGTGAGTTTACTGTCTTTCATGGGCCCTGGGGTTTCAGCACGATATAACTGCATGCCCCCGAT
>JBFEWA010000479.1:0-1826 GCA_041546605.1 Bermanella sp. | reverse complement strand
GAATTAACCAAGAGTAACATCCTGCTAATCGGCCCAACCGGTAGCGGTAAGACACTATTGGCAGAAACTCTGGCACGCCTATTAAACGTACCGTTTACCATTGCTGATGCGACCACTTTGACCGAGGCCGGTTATGTGGGTGAAGATGTAGAAAACATCATTCAGAAGTTGCTGCAGAAATGTGATTACGACGTAGATAAAGCTCAACGCGGTATTGTGTATATCGATGAGATCGATAAGATTTCACGTAAATCAGATAACCCATCTATTACTCGTGATGTGAGTGGTGAGGGTGTTCAGCAAGCATTGTTGAAACTGATCGAAGGCACAGTGGCTTCTGTTCCGCCGCAAGGTGGGCGTAAGCATCCGCAGCAAGAGTTCTTGCAAGTGGATACAGGCAATATCCTGTTTATCTGTGGCGGTGCATTTGCAGGCTTGGATCAGATCATTCGTGATCGTACCGAAAAGAGTGGTATTGGCTTCAATGCGGTTGTGAAAGCGAAAGATGACACCAAGTCGGTGGGCTCTTTGCTTAAAACGGTTGAGCCATTGGATTTGGTTAAATACGGTCTGATTCCTGAGTTTATTGGTCGTTTGCCTGTGGTGGCGACTCTTGATGAACTGGATGAAGAAGCCTTGATTCAAATTCTGGTTGAACCTAAGAATGCATTGGTTAAACAGTACCAAGCGCTATTTGAGATGGAAGATGTGGATCTGGAATTCCGTGATTCTGCACTGTCTGCTGTAGCTCAAAAAGCCATGGAACGTAAAACCGGTGCCCGTGGTCTGCGCTCTATTATGGAAGGCATATTATTGGATAGTATGTATAAAATTCCATCAGAAGATCATGTGTCTAAGGTTGTGATTGATGAGTCAGTCATTAACGGTGATAGTGAGCCATTGTTCATTTATGAATCAACTGAAAGCGCAAAAGTGGCGCCAGATGATGCTTAATTACTAATAAGGGGCCTCAGGGCCCCTTTTTTTGCTTTTGCTACTTGTAAAATAACGGCTTTGTCCCCATCTTAGTCTCTATGTTAAGTGCGCTGTTAAGCACAAGGTAATTTATGACTATTGAAACGCTTCCTCTTCTACCTCTTCGCGACGTTGTCGTTTACCCCCATATGGTGATTCCACTTTTCGTTGGCCGTGATAAGTCAATTAAAGCGCTCGAATCTGCTATGGATGGGGATAAAAAAATCTTATTAGTGGCTCAGAAAAATGCGTCCACTGACGAGCCGACCCATGAGGATATTTACAATGTTGGTACGGTTGCCACTGTATTGCAGTTGTTAAAGCTGCCTGATGGTACTGTGAAAGTATTGGTTGAGGGATTGTTTCGCGCAGAAGTAACCAACTTCGCAGAGAATGATGAGTTTTATGAGGCGGATGCATCGCCACTTGAAATTGAATCGTTGGCCGAACGTGAGCAAAGCGTTTTGGTTAAAGCGGTTACTCAGCAGTTTGACCAGTTTGTACAAATGAGTAAAAAGGTGCCAAGCGAAGTATTGGCGTCCATCGAGAGCATAGAAGAAGCAGGGCGTTTGGCGGATACCATCTCGGCGCATTTGTCACTGAAGCTGGATGAAAAACAAGCCATATTGGAAATGGTATCTGAGCGTGATCGTCTTGAACATTTGATGGCTCTGATCGAGTCAGAAGTGGATTTACTGGATATTGAAAAACGTATCCGTGGCCGCGTTAAAAAACAAATGGAGAAAAGCCAGCGTGAGTACTATTTGAATGAGCAAATGAAAGCCATTCAAAAAGAATTGGGTGACATGGATGATGTACCTAATGAGCTGGAAGATTTACAAAATAAGATT
>JBFEWA010000174.1:0-6689 GCA_041546605.1 Bermanella sp. | reverse complement strand
TACTGAAATACGCCAGCATGATCACTGGCTTCCATTTCAATACCCAAGTATTCATACAAGGCAAACAGATTTGGATAATAACTGGGGGTGAATATGCGTAACGGCACATCGATACGAGTATGAATGCCATTAGAATAATAATCTGCGGTATGCACACCCATGCCAGCACGATCATGACGCTCAAACAAGGTCACTTGATATGCGTCACGTAGCAACCAGGCAGCGGACAATCCAGATAGTCCTGCACCAATCACGGCCACTGTGGGCTTTTTATTCGTTCTCTGTGATGACATGACACGACCATACTTATGCTGAACTGTGCATACTATGAGGGCTTAAGCTATTGAACAAGGTTGGTGCATAACAATTTAATGACCAAACCCAACAGTTCCATAGCCTGTAGCTTAGGACTATGGCTTGCGGCATAATAGCCGCAAAAAATGAGGACGCGCCATGTTAATGGATATATTGGGCATCGTAATCGGCTTCATGGCCATTATGCTGTTGTTTAGTTTATTGGTCACCGCCTTGGTTCATGGCACCCAAGCCAGTTTAAATTTGCGTTTTAAAAATCTGCAATCGGCATTAACTCAATTTTTCAAAGATATGGACTTCGTAGAATTTCATATCACAAAAACACTGCTTGAAAAAATCGAGCGCCGCTACCCAAATGGCTTATACGCCACGGCTCTACCGTTAAATATTCCGGGTAATAAAATCAAGATGACCAGCATCGGGCAACAAGAGCTCGTGACCATCATCAACAACACCAAAGACATTAGCCTTGAGCAAAAAGAACAACTCAAACTTAAGGTATTGGAACACTTTGACGCGCTGGAAGAATTTATGAGCCAGCGCTTTAAACAATGGATGCATCAGATCAGCATCCTCGTGGCGTTCGTCATTTGTTTTGTATTTCAACTAAACTGCTTTTCACTGTTAGACAAATTGAATTACGACAGCGCCTTTCGGCATCAAGCAAATATCATTGCGCAGCAGGTGCAAGCCGAGGCATTAACCCAAGATGCAACTATTGCAGACATGCAACCTAGCCTGCAGGCCCTGCAATTCGAAATCCGTCCGGAGAGTTGGCCCACTTATTATTTCAGTTTGCAATTTACCACTCTAAGTCATTGGCTCGGCATCATCTTTAGCAGTATATTGATCTCATTAGGCGCGCCGTTCTGGTTTAACCGTTTAAAAGACGTGGCCAGTTTGCGCGATAAATTTTCTAAGACCTAGGAGGCTCCATGCAAAAGCCAGCCCCAAGCGATGCAACCATCTTCAGCAAAATCATCAATAAAGAAGTGCCCGCGGACATAGTGTATGAAGATGATTTGTGTCTGGCATTTAAAGACATCATGCCAGCGGCTCCTGTGCACTTATTGGTGATTCCGAAAAAGCCTATTCCGCGTTTATGTGATGCCACAGAAGAAGACAAAGCTCTGTTAGGGCATTTAAATTTGGTGGCTAGCCAAGTAGCGGCCGATGCGGGCATTGGGGATGCTTTTCGCTTAGTGGTGAATAATGGTGAAGGGGCCTGCCAGAGTGTATTCCACCTACACTACCATGTGATTGGTGGCCGCGGCCTACAATGGCCACCGGGCTAGTGTTCAAAAAACAGCCAGACCTACTGGGTTAATCCGCGTACATTCGCTTTATGAGCCATGTTCAGTGTAGATTAGCCCATCACCCTTCCCTCGAAAGGTTCCATCACTTGGGCCGAACGGGTAGAATTTAGCCCTTTAAACACCAACGAGAGTTCAAGATGGGTCGCGCCTTTCAAAACCGCAAAGAGTCTATGGCCAAAACGGCCGCACAAAAAACCAAGGTTTACAGTAAATATGGCCGTGAGATTTATGTAAGTGCCAAAAAAGGCGGCATCGACCCTGACGGCAACCTGTCCCTACGTAGCTTGATCGACCGCGCGAAGAAAGACCAAGTGCCTTCTCACGTCATCGAAAAAGCCATCGACAAAGCCAAAGGCGGCGGCGGTGAAGACTACGACGTGGCCCGTTACGAAGGCTTTGGCCCAGGTGGCACCATGGTGATCATCGAGTGTTTGACCGACAACCCAAACCGTACTTTCGGTGACGTGCGTACTTGCTTCAACAAAGCCAAGTGTAAGATCGGCGCCCAAGGCAGTGCCTCACACATGTTTGATCACAGCGCCATCTTCGCATTTAAAGGCGACGATGAAGAAGCGGTACTGGAAGCGTTGATGATGGAAGACGTGGATGTCACCGACATCGAGCTAGAAGATGGTATGGTGACGGTATTTGCACCACAAACGGAATTCTTTAAAACCAAAACCGCATTGCAAAATGCGTTTGAAGGCATTGAGTTTGAAGTGGAAGAAATTCAATTTGTACCACATCAAACCGCTCCGATCCCAGCGGAAGACCTACCTGTATTCGAGCGTTTCTTAGAAATGCTCGACGATGTGGATGACGTACAAAACGTTTACCACAACGGTGAGCTGTAAGATTAAGCCCATAAAAAAAGCGAACAACATGTTCGCTTTTTTTATGCCTTAGGAGAACAGCTAAAGTGTATTGGCGTTCTTGGTGGCACACGTTAAGATAGCCCCTAACAGCTCAAACAAGGAATGAAACCGTGTCCCGTCTAGAATTATTGTTGCCACCCTTACCCTTGACGTTCGTTGTCGCACTTTTAATTTGGGCGTTAAATCTTGTACTGCCTCTGGGCATTCAGTTTAGTGGGCAAGCATTAATCGCCACATTTTTATTGATTCTAGGTGTACTGTTTATTCTACCGGCGGCCATTAGCTTTTTTAAAGCCAAAACCACTGTGGACCCGCGAGTACCAAACAAAACCAACACGCTAGTTATCACAGGGCTTTACAACATCAGCCGTAATCCCATGTATGTGGGCATGGTGTTGTGTCTATTTGCATTGAGTATGGCACAAGGCAATATTTTAAGTTTTGTCATTAGCATCGGCTTTGCCCTGTATCTCACGCGTTTTCAAATTCAGCCAGAAGAGCGTTTTTTAACAGAAAAGTTTGGTGAGCAATACGAAGCCTACTGCCAAAAAGTACGTCGCTGGATTTAACCTCATGTCAGATATCCAGTTATCTCAAGATCAACGTAATCAAATAGTCGACAAACTTAAACGCTATTTTGCAACCGAACTAGATCAAGATATTGGACAGTTTGATGCGGAATTTTTGTTGGATTTCTTTACCAAAGAAGTGGGCATATTCTTTTATAACAAAGGTATTCAAGACGCCAATGACCTTGTCTATGAAAAAATAGATGAAATTCAACAAGCCTTGTACGACATTGAACAACCTGAGCCCATTTAATGCCGTCTACAAAGCTCGCCAGTATGTAAGCCAGCATATTGTTAATCTGCCTTTTATTTTTCGTAGTGAATTATGATCCAATTTCAAAATGTTCGTGCCCGCATCAGTGACACATTCCATCTCTCAATCGATACCCTTAACATACAAGACAACGAAAGCTGGGCCATCATTGGAGGCAACGGCAGTGGTAAAAGTGCCTTTGCTAATTTAATTAGCGGCGCTCTAACCGTGTGTGATGGTCAAGCCACAGGTATTAATCCAACGGCGATTACCAGCGTAAGCTTTGAAGCGCAACAAGCCCTGATTGATCGTGAACAAGAACGGGATGACAGCGACATTACCAATGAAGTTTGGCAAGGTACGCCTGTGGCCGAGTTATTTTCAGAAATCAGCGATGATGACACTCAAATCAAATACTGGGCACAAGCGTTTAATATTGAACATTTATTAACAAAAGGCTTTCGTAAATTAAGTACTGGCGAAAGCCGCAAAGTGTTGTTGATTCGTGCGTTATTACAAAACGATAAATTTCTAGTATTGGATGAACCCTTTGATGGCTTGGACGCCAATAGCCAAGACTTTTTAAGACAATCGCTACAAAGCCAACACGATAACGGTCGCGGCATATTAATGATATTGAATCGCCTAGATGAAGTCCCCGATTGGATTTCACACCTTGGATTTTTGCATAACCTGCAATTACTGGCTCAAGGTGATAAAGCCAGTGTGCTAGCCCATCCCACCGTAAAAGCATACCTAACCTTCAATACGCAATCACTAGAATTACCCGAGCGTGGCCCGTGTTGCCCACACCTTGACACACACGTTTCTGATTTAGTGAGACTCAACAACGGTAAAGTGGCCTACAGTGATCGCCTGATTTTTAAAGATTTAAACTGGCACATACAGCGCGGTGAACACTGGGCAGTACTAGGGCCTAATGGCTGCGGCAAAAGCACCCTATTAAATTTAATCAGCGGCGATCATCCACAGTGCTACGCCAATGACTTAACCGTGTTTGGCATTAAGCGTGGCAGTGGTGAGAGTATTTGGGATATCAAACAGCACATTGGTATCATCAGCGCCGCGTTACAGTGGAACTACAAAGCCGGCACTAATGTTTTAAGCACGGTCGTCTCAGGCCTGTTCGACAGCATTGGCCTCTACAACCAAGTAGAAGAGCATCAAAAAAATCTGGCCATGCAATGGCTGGCGCAAGTGCACTTGGATCACAAGGCCAACGAACCTTTGCATCAATTAAGTTATGGGGAGCAACGTCTGGTACTGATTTGCCGCGCCATGATCAAACAACCCGCCTTACTCATTTTAGATGAACCCTGCCAAGGCTTAGATGAACCGAATCGACAATTGGTGCTGGGCTTCATTGAGCTATTGGCACAACAATACGACACCACCTTACTGTATGTGACTCACCATAGTGGCGACTTGCTACCATGTTTTGATAAACGCCTAATTTGCACCCATGTGGATGAAACATCGGGCAGTCATTGGCAGGTACAGACTTAGGTATTTTAAAACTCTAAATTCTGAGGAATTTAAGCTAGTCTTATAGAAAGTCTAAATTCCTAGGCAAGACCATGGGCCCACTCTTACGCTTCGGTTTGATCTGTATGCTGTTTAGTAACAGCGTACTTGCCTTGCAGATCACACTGGATGAGCGCCACGAGATCAATTTAAACGGGCCCTTGCCCACGCTCATCAGCGAATATGGCCAGACACTCTCACCCCAAGAGAGGCTACAACAGTCCTACAGCTTAGATGCTTTTCAGGCTTCCAATGCCCCCAGCCCTTTTAGCAGCTGGCACAAACTCACTCTGGTGGGGAGTTTTAACAGCCCTTATGCCCAAGAGCGCATCTTAAATGTCGACACCCATATCCTGCGACACTTAAATGTGTATCTTTTCGATGGGGGAAAACTCATACAGCAGAAAAAACTGGGGTTATTGGCAGAAGAACATAGACAAGGTGATCAATATACTGGCCCTACCTTTCGCTTTTATATCCACAGTGGCCAGACCCTCACCCTGCTCATTGAAAAACAAAATGATGGCCCAGCCATTTTACCCATGACCATTTACACCGCCGATGGTTTTAATGAACAGGTTCGTTTTATGGATTCGTTCTGGGCCAGCGTCATTTCTATTCTTATTGCCATGGCCATTTATAACGTACTGGTTTATGCCATGCATCCAAACACGGCATACCTTTGGTATCTGGCGTTTCACACTACCGCGTTTTGCTACTTTTCCGCCCTCAATGGTTTTGGTTTTTTGCTTTGGCCAGAAGCCCTGCAAGTTTGGCTTGCGCAAAACATTATGTTCATGAATTTCATACTGATTCTGCTGGTTGTCAACTTCGCCAATATTTTTTTACAAGCCAAAGAGAATGCTCCATTGTTTCATAAAGCAATACCGGCTTTTCGCATGATGAGCTTGCTGGGTGCCTGCATCAGTTTAATTTTGCCTGAATATCAAATGATCCCCGTGTTCGGTACTTTTCAGACCATTGCCAGCATATTTGGCATCAGCATGGGTGTCATGGCGTTTAAGCGCGGTTTCTCGCCAGCCAAATATTTCTTGATCTCCTGGGTTTTCACTCTAAGCGGCGGCGCCATTGGCATGATGACGTTTGTTAATCTATTGCCCGTTAGCTTTATTACTTTGCACGGTTTTCTGTTTGGCACCTTGCTCGAACTTTTCTTATTATCAATCGCGCTTGCTAGCCGTATGAAGCATGTTGAGAATCAATTTCTTAATCAGCTTTATCATTATCCAGATACCAGCATTGCTAACTTCACCTACATCAAAAATAAGCTGCCGGATCATATTCACGATATCAAACAGGACTACTCAAACCCTGTAATGATCATTGCTGACATGCAAGGGTTTCGAGAAGTGGTCAGTCTGTACGGGCCTAAGGTTTTAACTAAGCTATATCGTATTCACACCGACCGTATTACCAATTTTTTAAAACAACAAAAATGGGCTATACCCTTACCCATGCCCATAGGCGATCCTGTATACGTGGTCGCATTACCGGCAGAACAAGTCTTATGCTTAGTTAATCTACCTCAAGCATCAAATGAACAAGCTCTAAGCGACATCATAGAAACCTTAATTGATGAAACCGAAGGGGTCGTAAACAACAAACAACTCACCAGTCGCATTCAATTTACGCTAGGCTGTGCCCGCTTTCTTGATCAAGATGTTGAAACCACATTCCGCCAAGCGCAAACAGCCCTATTAAGTAGCATTAAGCAAAATACAAAATGGCTCATGTATTCAGACGAGCAAGATGCCATTATTAGCCAGCGGATTTCCTTGGTTCATGATTTACAGCT
>JBFEWA010000091.1:0-9413 GCA_041546605.1 Bermanella sp. | reverse complement strand
CCATTGTTAAGCTGTCATAGTTTAGAAGGTAAAGTTCACCAGTAGTGTTGTTTATATATTGCTCAATTTCACGCATACCTTGTTGACTAGTAATACCTTGTCGAAACTCTACTTTCCAATCACATTCAAACCCAGTTCCCCATAAAGCGATAGTCTTCTTATCTGATTCATCGAGAAGGTGCTTCTGCAATTTAAAATCTTCGGACCAATCTCTTCCGATAAAGCTAGGGTATTGGCTTAGGTCAGCTAAGGTTAATAAAGACCCATCACCACCTACATGTATTTTCATATGTAAAACTCCGAACTGACTCAACATCTAACAGTTTATTCAACGTCACATGACGTTTTTGATGGTGACGTGTTTGCCGAGGCACTTTACGCCACTCATTCTTTATATGGCAGCAATCATGGGGTATCTAGGACAGGGGCGTCAATTCCAAATACTCTTTTTTGCGTCGTGGTAGAACATTTGTACATCCATATATCATGAGTACAGTGATTGCTTTTGATACACCTTCGACACATGAAAACCTCATTACAGCTTGGTGTAGCCACACTTCGACAAGCTCAGTGCGAACGGTTTAGGTTAGTCAGTTATTTAAAATGCTAAACACAGGTTTAGTTTCACAGCTCAAAGGGAAAAGTTGAAACGCTTATCGGGCGCAGTGCACCCTCGTACCATACAATAGAGTTTCAGAATCTATAGTGCTCTAAAAACGCACTTGCGGAAGCCATTAGTCACACCCCGCCCCTTGAGAAAAAACTGTCCTATCCCTTCCAATCTTTTGCCTGTTTCCATATTGAGTTTTCTTGGAAGGCCAGACTATGCTGGAGACTCACAATTTGGCAGCGGAGGCGGCATGAACAAACTTCAACTCATCATGGTTTTAGGTGTTGTATTAGCAGCAGGCTTAACTTGGCAGGTGGCGAGTCAATCTAAACTGGAAGCAGCCCAGCAGTCCTTTGCCACGTCCGCGGTTTCATCTGTGACACACGCTGATCAATCTACTGCGTATTAATCATCTATTCGTTTCTTGGTTCGAGCTAAAACACATCTTGTGTTGCTCACCAAGAATCCTTCGCGTTTATTTGCGGTGTCTAAGCCTGTGACGGATAAAGGGATCACGTCATTCTATGTCTTGCCACTGAGCATCTTGGGCATATTGTTGTTGGGCTAAGGCCTCTATGTTACCCAGCAGGTTTAATATGCGTTGATCCTTTTGCGCAAACTGGTGCTGACCTTGTTGTTCATGGTCGTGTTTTAATGTTTGCCAATGGGCCATGTAATCTTTTTTCTCTTGAGCTGACTCTTGAACTGAATGCATGCCCACACTGGGTTGAAAGGATAATAGGGCGTGATCCTCAAATGTGATCATGCCGTTTTGGTACATGTGCAAACTCAAGTCTGCCATTTGTCTTGGGGTCATGCTGCGCACGTCTACTCCCTGAGTCAGGCTGGCTAAATTTTCAGATGTTTCCAGGTGTGTCACCACAGACGCTTTTTGGGATGGATCTGGCGGCAACATTTGGCCGCTATTGTTCTCCGCTTTTCCCTGCGTCGGTTGTGCATACAGGCTACGTAGCGTACCCAGTATCATGTATGTGCCCTTTTGCGTATTGCTAAGCAACGATTCACACCACAACGCAAAAAATATACCCAAGCCGTCTGCCTACTGCTTTTTAAAGCATTATATTCGTGCAAATACGGGCAAATAAAACCCCATGACTCCCATCTAAACGGTCAGCTAGCTACCAGCTTAAGCGATTATGTCTATTTAACTGGGTAAGATTCGTGAGCAATGTGAGCGTTTATGTCTATTTATATTTAACTTTTTTGTGAGTCATTTACTCTAGAGTTAGCGCTAATCCCTTGTATTTACTATGTTTATTTTGTTTTTAGCCAACGCTTTGGAATTTTTTAGCTATTCACTTACTAGACATTGTCTTATATGATTCCATCCACTTTACAACAACCATAACTGGCTCACTCACGCCCCAATTCGCCTTAGCCATCTAGGTAACATGCTTGATATGAGTGAACCAGACCCTACTAATTTAGGTGATTGAGCAACATGACAAAATCCACCACCGCATCCCTTACCAATCCATTTGATGCTGCCACCGAAGTGGAATTCAGCATTCCCGGTCAAGCCAGTTACAACCCAGGCCTATACGAAGAAAACCTAAAGAAAGGGTATGACTTAATTAACCGCCCTAAGACTGCCCCGGGCGTGGATGCCATCACCCGTCAACACAGCAAAAACCGCATGACCATTTGGGAGCGCATTGCGGTACTCACCGACGAAGACCCAAAGGTGCTGTTTCAAAACTGGGGTAAGAATTTAGACGGCGCTGGTATCGTGACCGCAGTTGTTAAAATTAACGGCCGTGATGTGGCCCTTTACGGGCACGACTTCACCATTCGCGCAGGCTCGATGGACGCCACCAATGGTAAGAAGCTGGCCCGTTTGTTTGAACTGGCTGGTAAGCGTCGCATTCCTTTAGTGGGGTTAAACGACAGTGCCGGTGCTTACGTACCTGCCGGTGTGGGTGGTCTTGATGGTTATGCCGAAGCCTTTACCGCGCTACGCAAAATCAGTGGTGTGGTGCCTTCTATTATGTGTATGTTTGGCTTTAACGCAGGTGGCGGCTCGTACTTGCCGCGCCAAGGCAGCTTTATGATTCAGCCTAACGACACCTTCTTTGGTTTAACTGGCCCAGGTGTGGTGAAAAGCGTACTGGGTGAAGATGTGACCCCGGATGAATTAGGCGGCCCAGGTGTGCACAGCCAAAGTGGCGTGACGGACTTTGTTGTTAAAGACGAAGTGGCGGCCCTGAAAAAAGTAAAACGCCTGTTAAATTACTTACCAAACAACAACAGCGAATTTGCCCCTTACCAAGAAACCTCTGATCCTATTGATCGTAAAACTTGGGACATTGATATTCTGCTGAAAAAAGCCTTCAACAGCCCAAGCGGTTTCAACACACCTTTGGATGTAAGCATCATCATTCAACAATTGTGTGACCACGGCGACTTCATGGAGATCCAACCAGATCGCGCGCGTAACACCATTTGTGCCCTAGGTCGTATGGGCGGCAACGTGATTGGTTTTGTGGCCAACAACTCGGCCGTGGCCTCTGGCCAAATCGACATTGCAGCGGCCTATAAAAACGCACGCTTCATTCGTTTTTGTAACCTTTACAACATTCCTGTGATCTTCATGGAAGACACCACAGGTTTCTTGCCCGGCAAAGAGCAAGAATCTTTGGGTATCGTACAAGCCGGTCGCGCCATGTTGGATGCCATCATTGATTTACGCACCCCGCGCTTCTTGTTGATTATCCGTAACGCCTTTGGTGGCGCTTATGCGTCTTACAACAACTACCCAACCGGTGCTGACTTTGTGGTGGCGTTACCATCGACTCGCGCTGCGGTAATGGGGCCAGCCGGCGTTGAGTTTGTATATAAAAATGAATTACGCGCTATTCGCTCTGCGGTTAAGAGTGGCGAGCAAAGCGCACAATGGGGCAAAGAACAAGAAGCCCTATTAGGTAAGCGCTATGAAGAAGAATTAATGAACCCTAATGAAGCCTTGAGCCTAGGGAGTATTTCTCAAATCGTCATGCCAAGTGATTTACGCAAGGTGCTGGGCGAAAACATGGCGTTTCATTTGAAGCATTATACGCCGGAGCCGTTTAATTCAGTTCAGCGCGAGTTCTTTTAATTTTGGTCTAGCTTCGCCGCAAACGACCAATGAACAATATAGTCATAGAGACGCGGTTTGTTCTCTTAATATAACTAAAATATTTACAATTAAGCCGTTCGCCCTGAGCCGAGCGAAGCGAGAAAGTCGAAGGGTCGGCTTAATTAACGAGAAAATTTATGTCTAACGAATATTATTTACACAACCCCTTGATTCACAAAGACCGTCAACTGGGCAACGCCTTTAGTGAATGGGTGCAATCTTTCGATTGTTCCCACATGCGCCCGCTGATCATTTGCCGTGGCCCAATTCGTAAAGAAGCCATGGACGTATTCACTGAAATGGGCATCGAGCACTATGGTATTTTGCTGTCGGAAAAAGACAGCATCGTGTATCAAAATGCCTTGGCCCCTGAGTTACGCCAGCTAACGGATCCCAAACGTGTACACCGTGTGCCAGATTACACAGGTGTAGACAAAGACGAGCGTAATGTTCGTATCCAGCAAATTATTAAAATCGCCAAAGACAACGGCTACAACAGCATTTTCACCGGTTATGGCTTCATGGCCGAAGATGAAACCATGGTAAGTGCCATGGAAAACGCTGGCCTGAATTTTATTGGCCCTTGCTCTAAAACCGTTCACGACGCGGGCTTAAAAGACGAAGCCAAGCGTACTGCATTAAAAGTGGGCGTAAGCGTGACACCAGGCTTGGATAACGCCACTGCGCTCACCTTGCTTAAAAAGTGCAAAGACGAGAAAGCCCTATTAGCACTGGCGAAAAAAGAAAAGTTAAAAATCGATCAAGCCAAGTTCGATGGATGTGAATCACTAGAAGACAAAGCGGATGTCATCTTAGCCGCCAGTTACGATAAAGGTATCGATCTTTACAGTATTGCAGAACTGCAAGAAACCATTGCCGAGCAAGTGATCGAGATTGGCAAGCAATTCCCACAAAATCGCGTGCGCTTGAAGTGCATCGGCGGTGGCGGCGGTAAAGGTCAGCGTATTCTACCGAACCCAAGTTCCTTCGAAGGGAATATAGACGAGCAATTAGCACAAGTGGCTAAGCTTGCACCGTCACTTGTGTTAGAAATTCTTAACGAAGTGAAAGCCACAGGGGCCGGTGACAATAAAAACATCCTGATTGAGTTAAACATCGAAACCACTCGCCACCAAGAAATCCAAGTATTAGGTAATGGTGATTGGACGCTGGCACTAGGCGGTCGTGATTGCTCGTTGCAAATGCACGAACAAAAACTGCTAGAAGTCTCTGTGATCACAGAAGACTTAGAAAACGCATTAACGTCTGCGGTAAAAGAAGGCCGTGAAGAAGAAGCCGCTGTTTTAAATCAAGACATTAAAACCCTGCAAAAAATGGAAGAAGAAGCGGAACGCTTCGCAAAAGCGGTAGGCTTAGACAGTGTTTCGACATTTGAGTGTATTGTGGATCGTGATCAACATTTCTTCATGGAAATGAATACCCGTATCCAGGTGGAACACCGTGTAACCGAATTATGCTACAGCTTAAAATTCTGCAATCCTGATAATGCCAACGAATATTTCTTGGTAGAAAGCTTAGTAGAAGCCATGGTGTTATTAGCGGCCCACGGCTCTCGCCTGCCAAAACCTGAGCGTGTATTACGTCATAACGCATCGGTTGAAGCACGTCTTAACGCCACTAACCAAGCATTAGCGCCTCATGCTGGAGGCATCATTGAGCATTGGAGCGATGCGCAAAAAGGTGAAATTCGTGACGACCAAGGTATCAGCTTGCATAACCCAGATACCGATGTGTTCATGAAGTATCACCTAGCCGGTGCTTATGATTCCAACATCGCGCTACTGTTAACTGTGGGTGAAAACCGTTTAAGCACCTATGACGCCATGGCCGAAGTGCTACGCAGCACGGTATTACAAGGTAAGGATTTATCCACCAACCTTGAATTCCACTACGGCTTAGTGAACTGGTTTATCGGCAATAACATTAATGCTCGCCCAACCACAAAATTCATTGTGCCGTATTTAACCCTTGTGGGCTTATTAAAAGAGCAATGCAACAACTTAGACGTGACCTACGCCTACCAACAAAGTTGCGCCAATCTATTAAGCAACACCAAGAGCGATGAAGAAAAAGCCGCCTTACAAACCATTTTGACGCGTAAGCAATTATTACTTACTCGCCCCATTGAGCGTTTGTTTGCCGAACCTCATGTGTTGTCTGGCTGGTTGAGTATTCAGCAACACAACTTTGCCATTGATAATGGCCAAGTCACCTGGTTGGAAAACCCAGTACAAATTCTTGCTGACACTTATCATTTCTTAAACATGAACTTCAATGACGTGGACCCTGCCGCCACCATGATTTGGGACCATGACAATGAAGTGCTACAAGCTGCCCTTAGTTTTTATACTAGCCTTGAAGCGCGCTTAGCTGAGCATGGCCAAGAAGATCTAGACTATATTGAGTTAAGTGAAATCATTGAAGGCCCAACACCAGAAGGCTTTGATGATGCTACTTGGCAGCAAGTGCAAGCGGCCCATTTAGGTTACCAATGTGGTTGTGAAGTATTAAACATTTTGCCGTATTTGGCTGAGCAGGTGGACTTCTACGCGTTAAATGTAAACGATGATTTAAGTGTGTATATCCCAGAAGTCTTATTAGATGAAACCTTACAGAAAAATATGATGAAGGTGCTGGTACCACCTCCAACAGCCAAGGGCGATGAGATTCTTGCGGCGTCTGGTGGCATGTTCTACAGCTGTGAAGCGCCGGGCATCCCTCCTTTCGTACAAGAAGGGGATCACTTTGAAGCCGGCCAACCACTTTACATCGTTGAAGTGATGAAGATGTTCAACAAAGTGAATGCGCCGTTTGCAGGTACCATCGAAAAAGTATTGATCGATGAAGATGGCACCATCATTAAGAAAGGCCAGCCGTTATTTAAAATCGTGCCAGATGAAAAGGTAGAGATTGAATCCGAAGACGATATTCGCCAACGTCGTCGTGAACACACAGATACCTTTTTGGTTACCTTATAAGGGGATGCAACATGATTACTGGATTAAATCACATTGCCATTGCAGTACCGGATTTAGACAAAGCCATTGAGCGTTTTATGAATGACTTCGGCCTCACCTTTGATCACAAAGAAGACGTGGTCAGTGCCAAAACTAGCACCGCGTTTTTTCCCATTGAAAAAACCAGTATTGAATTGGTTCACCCGTTAAATGGCGAAGGGCCTATTCAAAAATACATTGAGAAAAAAGGTGGCGGCATGCACCACCTGTGTTTTGAATCGGACAATATCGAAGAAGACATTGCCCGATTAAAGACTAAGGGGTATGAGTTTCTAAGCGACGCGCCGTATTTGGGCGCCCATAACTGTATGGTGATTTTTATTCACCCTAAGAGTTGTGACGGGGTGTTAATCGAACTCAACCAACCGATGGGATAAACGCGTTACCTATCCCACCGTCTTAACTTGTATTAAACGATTAAACTTTTTGCGTCGGACGTCCGACGTCTGACAAAAAGGCCAAAAGAATGAGCGACAAGAAATACACATACGAAGAATGGGCCGCACTTGCTACCAAGCAAATGAAAGGCATGACCCCAGAGGAAATGGAATGGCACACACCAGAAGGCGTGCCCATTAAAGTACTGTACACACAAGATGATGTAAAAGATCTTGAGTACAACAATACCTTTCCGGGTATGGCACCCTATGTACGTGGGCCAATGGCTACCATGTATGCAGGGCGTCCATGGACCATTCGCCAGTATGCGGGCTTTTCTACTGCCGAAGAGTCCAATGCGTTTTATCGTAAAAACTTAAAAGCCGGTGCTCAAGGTGTCTCCGTGGCATTCGATTTGGCCACTCACCGTGGTTACGACTCGGATCACGAGCGTGTCACTGGCGACGTGGGTAAAGCCGGTGTGGCCATCGACTCTGTGGAAGACATGAAAATTTTATTTAATGACATTCCATTAGATAAAGTCTCTGTGTCTATGACCATGAACGGAGCGGTTCTGCCCATTCTGGCTAACTACATTGTGGCCGCAGAAGAACAAGGTGTGTCGCAAGATAAGTTATCCGGCACTATCCAAAATGACATCCTTAAAGAGTTCATGGTGCGTAATACCTACATTTACCCACCTGCCCCTTCCATGAAAATCATTGGCGATATCATTGCATATACCTCTGAGCACATGCCGAAGTTTAATAGTATTTCTATTTCTGGTTATCACATTCAAGAAGCTGGTGCCGATGCAGCATTGGAATTGGCTTACACCCTTAGTGATGGTCGTGAGTATGTGCGAACGGCCATTAACGCAGGCTTAGATGTGGATGCGTTTGCTCCGCGCTTGTCGTTCTTCTGGGGGATTTCCATGAACTTTTACATGGAAATTGCCAAACTGCGTGCCGGGCGTTTGCTGTGGAACCGCATCATGGCGGAATTTAATCCCAAAAATCCTAAATCTTCCATGTTGCGTACTCACTCGCAAACCTCTGGCTGGTCGCTAACCGAGCAAGACCCATACAACAACGTAGTACGCACCACCATCGAAGCCATGGCCGCAGTATTCGGTGGCACGCAATCATTGCACACTAATGCACTGGATGAAGCAGTGGCTCTACCCACTGAATTCAGCGCACGTATTGCCCGTAACACGCAAATTATCATTCAAGAAGAAACCGGCATTCCTCAAGTGGCAGACCCTTGGGGCGGCTCTTACATGATGGAATCTTTAACTCAACAGCTTGCGGATAAAGCATGGGCGTTAATTGAAGAGATCGAAGAAAAAGGCGGCATGGCCAAAGCTATCGAAGCCGGTTTACCGAAATTGCGCATCGAAGAAAGTGCCGCGAAGAAACAAGCGCGCATCGACCGTGGCGAAGATGTGATTGTCGGTGTGAATAAATACCAGTTAGAAACCGAAGACGACCTAGATATTTTAGAAGTGGACAACGTGGCGGTTCGTGATTCGCAAATCAAACGCCTAGAAAGTATTCGCGCCAGCCGGGATAATGCTGCGGTAAAGCAAGCCTTAGCGAATATCACCGCCGCCGCTAAGAGCGGTCAAGGCAATCTGCTAGACTTAAGTGTAAAAGCCGCCCGTTTACGCGCCACCGTAGGGGAGATTTCCGACGCCATGGAAAAAGAATTTGGTCGTTATCAAGCACAGTCTCGCACCATTAGTGGTGTATACGGTGCCGACTTTAATAACGATGCCGACTGGCAAGCCATTCAAGCGGACATTGAAAGCTTCGTTGCCAAGCATGGCCGTCGCCCACGCATGTTAGTATGCAAAATGGGACAAGACGGACACGACCGCGGCGCCAAAGTGGTGGCCACCGCTTTTGCCGATGTGGGCTTTGATATTGATTTATCCCCTATGTTTTCCACTCCAGCCGAAGTGGCCAAACAAGCCATTGAAAACGATGTACACGCCATTGGTGTATCATCACTTGCCGCTGGTCACAAAACCTTGGTACCCGCTTTGATTGAAGAATTAAAGCAACAAAGGGCCGATGACATTGTGGTGATTGCCGGTGGTGTGATTCCCAAACAGGATTATGAATTTTTATACAACGCGGGTGTGAAAGGCATTTTTGGCCCGGGTACAAAAATCCCTGTGAGCGCGCGCCAAGTGTTGGATGCCATTAATCAGGAGAGATGAGAAATGTAAGATGTGAGACGTAAT
>JBFEWA010000115.1:0-8479 GCA_041546605.1 Bermanella sp. | reverse complement strand
TCAAGCTTGTCTGAAAATTGTTTAATGCGTGCGAAGGTGTCCCCTTCGTAGTAGTCCTTAGGTTGGATTTGCATTAGTGTGTGGCGCTCCTGTGAATGGCCAAAAGTGTGATGGTTTTCGTGTCCTTAGAAAGTGCGGAATATAGGCTTAATCGTGTTTCAGTACAGTGATATTTAATTGTCTTTAAGATTACGATTTTTAATGCAAGGGCAGAAAAGCTGATCAAAGTGCTCAGTTTTATGGTGAAAATGTGACAACGGGCCAATCACTCTACTGCCTTGGCGCAATATGTTGTATAAACCGCGGCAAATATACCGTCTATTCTTATTAAATAGTCTAATCAAAGCTGAGAGAGCCATGAGTGAGAGCAATCCCTATTTAGGTCGCGCCCAGCGTTTTGTTGGTTTGCTAAAACACTGTCAGGTGTTAGGTATGCAGGTGATCGAAGCCAATGAGCATAACCTAACCATCGAGCTGCCATATAACGAACAACACGTGGGCAACCCATCCACTGGGGTGATTCATGGTGGGGTGCTTACCACGTTAATGGATACCGCCAGTGGCACCATGGTGATCAATGCGTTGCCGGAATTTGAGCTGTGCCCAACTCTGGATTTGCGCGTGGACTATGTGCGCGCGGCAGAACCTGGCAAGTCGATTTTTGCGTTTGCCGAAGCGTATCGCGTGAGCCGTCATGTGGTGTTTACCCGTTGTACCGTGCATCAAGGGGATGTGAATGAGCCAGTGGCCAATTGTGTGGGCACTTTTATGCGTATTGGCTCGCATCTATCACCACCGGATTTCAAACAAGCGGTGTTGGGTGCAACGGCAGGAAAAGGGGAGTAGTGAATATGTCGACGTTTGAGAGTATTTTACAAACCGCCCATGAGCAGGGAGATTATAAACCCGTGGTGCAGGCGATCCCTTATGCCAAGCTCATCGGTATTGATTTCCAGCGCTTCGGTAATGACGTGATTTTTAAGTTGCCTGACAACCCCAATAATATTGGTAACCCCATATTGCCTGCGGTGCACGGGGGCGTAGTGGGTGGCTTTATGGAGATGTCCGCGGCATTGCATCTATTAATGATGCTGGATACACCTGCTATGCCGAAAATTGTGGATTTTTCCTTGGATTATTTGCGCGCGGTGCGCGGCGGGCGTGATACCTTTGCGGAGTGTCAGGTGATTCGTCAGGGCTCTCGCGTGGCCAATGTGATCATCAATGCTTGGCAAACCAAGCGGGAAGAGGCGGTAGCCACGGCCCGTGCCCACTTCTTGTTAGCCCCCTAGTGGCCTGTCTATCAAGGGGATTGTAAAAAATCCCCTTGAAATAAAAATTCCCGCCCATATATAAGCTGCTCAGTGTTTTCCCGAAAAGGACAGTGAGGAGTGTTATGACCACAGCTCAAAAAGAAACCTTAGGCTTTCAAACCGAAGTGAAGCAAATGCTTCATTTGATGATTCACTCTCTATATTCCAACAAAGAGATTTTCCTACGTGAATTGATTTCAAACGCATCCGATGCCTGCGATAAATTGCGCTTCGAGGCATTGAACAACGATGGCTTGTTTGAGAACGACCCTAACATTAAGGTGCGCATTGAGTTTGATGCCGATGCGAAAACCGTCACCATTTCTGATAACGGCATCGGTATGAGCCGCGAAGAAGTGGTGGAAAATCTAGGTACCATTGCCAAATCCGGCACCTCTCAATTTTTACAGCAATTATCCGGCGACGAGAAAAAAGACGCGCACCTAATTGGCCAATTTGGTGTGGGCTTCTACAGCTCCTTTATTGTGGCAGACAAAGTAGAAGTGCTTACCCGTCGTGCGGGCGTCGATGCTAAAGACGCTATTTTATGGACGTCAGCAGGGGAAGGTGAATTCACCATCGAAGCCGCTGAAAAAGCCGGTCGTGGTACGCAAATTACACTGCATTTAAAAGCCGACGAAAAAGAATTTGCCGATGGCTTCCGTTTACGCAATTTGGTGAAAAAATATTCAGATCACATTGCCGTACCGGTTGAGATGCTAAAAGAGCATTTCGGTGAAGAAGACAAGCCGGCGGAACCTGAGTGGGAAGCGGTGAACAGCGCTAAGGCTCTGTGGGTGCGCCCTAAATCAGATGTAAAAGACGAAGAGTACCAAGAGTTTTATAAGCACATTGCCCACGATTATGAAGACTCACTCACCTGGTCTCATAACAAGGTAGAAGGTACCCTTGAGTACACCAGCTTGTTGTATGTGCCTAAGCGCCCGCCATTTGATTTGTGGAATCGTGAAGGTAACCGTGGCCTGAAACTCTATGTTCAACGTGTGTTCATCATGGATGACGCCGAGCAGTTCTTACCGCCATATTTGCGTTTCATTAAAGGTGTGGTGGACAGCAATGACTTGCCGCTAAACGTGAGCCGTGAAATCTTGCAAGAAAACGGCAGTATCGTCTCCATGCGTACTGCATTGACCAAGCGTATTTTGGATATGCTGAAAAAATTGGCGAAAAAAGATCCAGAGCAATACCAAACCTTCTGGAATGGTTTTGGCCAAGTGTTGAAAGAAGGCCCAGCGGATGACTTTGCTAACAAAGAGAAAATTGCTGAGCTTTTCCGTTTTGCATCCACCAAGGGTGAAGACGATAAGCAATCTGTGTCGCTGGATACTTATGTGGAGCGTGCGCAAGAAGGCCAAGATAAGATTTACTACCTAACCGCCGAGAATTATCTCACTGCATCTCGCAGCCCGCATTTGGAAGTGTTCCGTAAGAAAGGCATTGAAGTCTTGTTGCTGACGGATCGTGTGGACGAGTGGATGATTTCTCACCTAAGTGAATTCAAAGGCAAGACCTTTGAAGACATCACCAAAGGGGATCTGGCTTTAGACGAAACCGATAAAGCGGAACAAGAGAAAGCGGAAAAAGAAAACGAAAGCTTAATCGAGCGTATCAAAACCACCTTGGGCGACAAGGTAGAAGACGTGCGTATTTCCACGCGCTTAACGGATTCTGCTGCGTGCTTAGTGGTGGGTAAAGATGACATGGGCATGCAGATGCGTCGTATGCTAGAAGCGGCGGGTCAGGCACTGCCTGAGGCGAAACGTGTACTTGAGATCAATACACAGCACCCATTGATTGTGAAAATGGACCAGCAAAGTGATGAAGATCGCTTCAAAGAGATGGCCGAGATTATTTTCGAGCAGTCTCAGTTGGCCGAAGGCAGTCAATTGCAAGATCCAGCAGGTTATGTGGATCGCATCAACAAGCTATTACTGGGTCTATTGGACGCGTAATTTGGCATAGTGTAATAGCCCGGCAGATTCTCTGTCGGGCTATTTTTTTGTCTAAAATCAGGGATCTGGCGCACAACAGCCGACTAGGTTTATGGGGCGGCTTGTCGTATCATAGCCAGCAACCGACAACATAAATTTATAATAAAAGGTGATTCATGAAATTGCTGCGCCTACTGGCCCCTATTGGTTTATTGATGAGCTCTGCGGTATATGCCGGCGGCACACTGGATTTGAGCATCAATGATAATACGGCCGCTCTTGAGTACGATGCCACGCGCATGGGCAGCCCGATGCATGTTTCTGCGGGTTACCTGCACCATGAAGAAGATGGTGATCTACTGTCTTTTGGTTTGAACGCAGTGGATGTGCGCAGTCAGCAAAGCCCATTACGTATTGGCGTGGGTGGTAAGGTGTATGGCTATTTCACCGACACCAACGACAGCGGTGCATTGGCCATTGGTGGTTTTGCTCGTTACATGCCTAACGAATTAAATGGCCTAGGCTTTGGTGGTCACGCTTATTACTCGCCAAGTGTGTTGTCCTTCTCCACGACTGAAAACATGGTGGATGTGGGTTTGCGCATTGAATACATGCTGATTCCAACGGCCATGGTGTATCTAGGCTACCGCTTTGTGGAAGCCAACGATGAAAAAGGTGATGTGGAGATCGTGAACGCAGGTCACTTTGGTTTGCGTATTAACTTCTGATGAGTGCCGTTAGTCGTACCAATCAGGTGGTGTTTTTTGCAAGAAATTGCTTAAAACAAGCCGAAGAGGCTCAATACCAAGAAAAGCGCCAACTGGAAGAGGCGGCGCTTTCTCACCTGTATTCTGCTGTCTGCTCTTTTGCCAATGAGCTGGTCTCCCAGTATCGATTGCAGCCCTTTGCTTCTCTGAGTGAGTTATTCGCTCGTCATGAATTACCCGCTGAGTTGTACGAATTGAGCCTATTAGCGCAAGAAAGCAATGGCTGGTTAGGTGCATTATTGCGCCAGCATCAAAGAATGCTGCTGACAGGGCTCGATGAGTCGGCGGTTATGTCATCGCAACAATTAATTACAACTCAATCTGACTATGTGGACTTATTGCGTAACTGGTTGATTGAATTAGAAAAAACCGTTCAACGCATGCGCTTGCACTACCAAGAAAACTAAATGCCGCTTTTTTAGGCGTTTCCGTGCCTGTTTGGCAGTGATATACTCGCGCCCCTTTGTATCGTGTCACCAAATTTCGAGAGTGTTTATGGCCGCTGTATTTGAAATTGTAGAACTATCTGATGGCGACATTGCGTTAAAGCGCAGTGATGGTGAAGGGGAGCCTTTAGTGAGGATTACCTTTTCAGGTGATGCTAAAGACAGTTTCCCAATGCAGCACATCGAAATCGCGAAAGCCATGATTGAAGCCGGTGTACGCAAAGTCGGTGAATTGAGTGGTGTGCATGTGGAAGACACGTCAGCCATCGCTGATTTGGAAGAGCGCATCTTCCACTAGTGCTCAATTTAAAGCACCCATAAAAAAACGCTGCTATGCAGCGTTTTTTTATGGGTAAATGCTTGGATTCTAGTGAATGTGTTGGCGAATAATGCCCACATACAAGCCTTCAATTTCTAATGGCTCCTGCTGAAGATCCACCACAATCGGCTCATAATCTTGGTTTTCTGGCAGCAGTTTGACGATGTGCTTGTCTTGCTGGAAGCGTTTCACTGTCACGTCATCACCAACGCGGGCCACCACAATTTGCCCATTTCTGGCTTGGTTGGTTTTGTGAACCGCGATTAAGTCGCCATCCAAAATGCCCACTTCCTTCATGCTGTCCCCATGTACTTCGAGTAAGAAGTCTGCACCGGGCTTAAAGAACTCTCTAGGTAGCTCCACATAACGCTCAACATGCTCTTGCGCCAAAATAGGCTCACCAGCGGCCACACGGCCAATCAGAGGTAAACCACTTTGGTTTTCGGCTAAACGAATACCACGGCTGGCGCCTGGGGTCATCTCAATGGCGCCTTTACGGGCCAGTGCCTTTAGATGTTCTTCGGCAGCATTTGGGCTTTTAAACCCCAGTTCTTGGGCGATCTCGGCACGAGTAGGCGGGAATCCAGTGGATTCAATGGAATGTTTGATCAGGTCGAGCACTTGTTGTTGACGGGCTGTCAATTTAATCATGGTGTCTACTTATCTGTTTTTATATACATGTTGTGATTATATACAGTATCCATGATGTGTAAAGCGCTCAAATAATGGGTTGACCCTGTCGGACAATTTCTTTAAATTGACGTCGCGTCAAAAAATGACGCCACGTCAAAAAATAATAAAAAGTGACACATGTTAACGACTTCAAAGGCCCTTGGGGGCTCTCGTAAAGATCAAGTTCGTCAAGAGCGGGAAGAGTTGATTCTTTCTGCGGCTTTGTCTTTGCTGCAAGAAAAAGGTCTGCAGGGCTTAACCATGCAAGCCATCGCCGATGAAACGGATTACTCCAAAGGTACGATTTACCAACACTTCGGTTGCAAAGAAGATGTTCTTACCAAATTAATTACCCGTTGTGGCGAGCGTTTGGTGTCATTGATCGATATCGCTTTAGCCAATGGAACGGGATTGAGACATAAAGTGGTTTTGGTGAGTTGGGCGTTTTTTATTAATGCCGAACTGGAACCGGAAACCGCGGGTTTAGTGTCCATGGTGAAATCCCCTGAGTTTCAAAGCAAGGTGTCAGAAGAATTACAACACGGCATTGCCATCATTGATCAAAGCATATTGTCGCGAGTCATTGGTCTGTTTACCCAGCAAAATGATATTCCCCCTGAAAAAATTAAGGTGGGAGCATTTGGTTGGTGGGCCATGAAGTGGGGCGTGCAAGATGTTTTAGCCAATGACTGGGAAATGACAAAACTGGGGTTTGAAGACCCCAAACAATACTTTTTTGAATCGCTACATATCTTTTTAGACGGCTTAGGCGTATCTACCGATGAAATAAGTCATGATTTTGAAACGGTAGGGCGCCAAGCTAAAACTATTTTTCAATTAGACAATAACAATAAGGAAATCACATGATTGAAAGGCTCACCTGGTGGCTCGTACGTCACCCATGGACGGTGGTGTTATTGACACTGCTAATCGTTGTGGCCAGTGGCTACGGCGCAAAAAATATCAAACTGAATGCCGATTATCGCGCTTTTTTTAGTAGCGATAACCCGCACTTGCAAGCATTTGAAGAGCTGCAAGACCAGTACAACAAAGTCGATAATATTTTGATTGCCCTCGTGCCTGAAGATGGCGAGGTTTTCAATAATCGAATTTTGGATTTGGTTGAACAAATGACGGAAGAAGCATGGCAGGTGCCTTATAGCCGTCGTGTGGATTCCATTTCAAACTTCCAGCATACCTATGCCGAAGATGACGACATGATCGTCGAAAACTTGTTTGAATATTCTTCTGATTTAACGGTTGATGAAATTACCGCTAAACAAGCGGTTGCGCTAAAAGACCCTGTGTTAGCGGGCAACTTAATTGCCTATGACGGCAAAGCCACAGGTATCAACATTACGATTAACCTTCCTGGTGTTAATCAAGCAGCGGAAGTACCAGAAGCTGTGGGTTATGTACGTCAAATGGTGGCCAAGTATCAAGCGGAATACCCAGATGTGGGTTTCTATTTGACCGGTGTCACCATGACTAATAACGCTTTTCCAGAAGCCAGTCAGCAGGATATTACGCAGTTATATCCAGTCATGATCTTATTGATTTTGGTATTGCTGTTTTTCTCTTTAAAGGGCATGTGGGGCACACTGGCCACGTTTAGTATTGTTGTGTTTTCTGGTGCGGTTGCCATGGGTTTGTTTGGTTGGCCGTCTCCTGAGGTTACACCAACCACTTTGTCTGCACCGGTTATGATCATGACTTTGGCAATTGCGGATTGTATTCATATCTTAATGAGCTATTACCACGGCATTGCTAAGGGTGAATCTAAGCAAGCGGCCATGGTAGAAAGTATCCGTATCAACTTTCAACCTGTGCTACTCACCAGTGTGACCACGGCTATTGGTTTCTTGACGTTGAACTTTTCCGATGCGCCGCCGTTTCATGATTTAGGCAATATTGTGTGTATTGGTGTATTAGCAGCGTTTGTGTTGGCTATCTTCTATTTGCCAGGTTTGATGATGCTGTTGCCATCGAAAAAGGTATCTCAGTCTTTTGGCGAGAATACCAAGATGCAAAAGTTGTCTGACTTTGTGATCAGAAACAGTCGTGTATTGTTAATGAGTTTGTCGGTTGTGATTGTGTCTTTGATCGCACTAATTCCGTTGAACGAGCTAGACGATAACACCATCGAATATTTCGATTGGAGTATTAAATTTCGTAGTGACTCAGAGACCATTGCCGATACTCTAACCGGCGTACAGAGTATGAATTACTCGTTAAAAGCGGATGGTGAAATGGGTGTGGTAGATCCTGAATATCTTAAAACCATTGATGCATTTGCAGAGTTTTTACGTACTCAGCCTGAGGTTCGTCATGTGGGTAGCTTTAGCGATGTAATGAAGCGCCTAAATAAAAACATGAACGGTGACGATGAAGCCTTTTATCGCATACCCGATGATCGTCAGTTAGCGGCGCAGTATATGTTGTTGTATGAGTTGTCTTTACCTTATGGTTTGGATTTAACTAACCAAGTGAATGGTAATAAGTCTGCAACGCGTATGACAGTTCAGATTGATAAGATTACAGCTCAAGAAATTATCTCTCTCGATCATCGCGCAGTGGCTTGGCTCGAAGAAAATGCACCGCAATACATGGTGACAGAAGGGGCCAGTACCGCTGTGATGTTTGCTCATATCACCGAGCGCAATATTAAGAGTATGATTGGTGGTGTTGTCGGTGCTTTGTTCTTAATTTCCTTCATTATCATGTTGTCCATTAAATCGGTGAAATTAGGTTTTATTAGTTTGATTCCTAATCTAGTGCCAGCAGGTATGGGCTTTGGTATCTGGGCGGTATTTGACGGCCAAGTGGGTTTAGGTTTGTCAGTAGTAATGGGTGTGACGCTAGGGATTGTGGTGGACGATACGGTGCATTTCATGACGAAATATGTGCGCGCCAAACGCGAATTAAACCTAAATACAGAACGAGCCATTGAATACGCGTTCCATACAGTGGGTGTGGCATTAAGTGCAACCACAGTTGTGTTGTGTGCAGG
>JBFEWA010000059.1:0-12075 GCA_041546605.1 Bermanella sp. | reverse complement strand
TCAGTTGCCGGCTCACACGTAATCTCCACTCCATCGGCCGTCACCACATAGGTTTGTGGATCCACTTCTAACACAGGCTGATAGTCATTTAATTTCATATCCGCTTTGGAAATGGTGCGCGTATCTTTTACTGCGCTGAGCATTTTGTTTAATCCCAAATGAGATAAAGTGCCTTTCTCTAAAGCCGCTTTTGAAACAAAACTGATACTGGTTTGTTGCACCGCTTTGCCCATGGCCCCAAACATGGGTCGATAGTGCACAGGTTGTGGCGTTGGAATCGACGCATTAGGGTCACCCATGGGTGCCCCTGCAATCATGCCGCCTTTTAAAATCAATGACGGCTTGGTGCCAAAAAACATGGGCTTCCATAACACTAAGTCCGCTAATTTACCCACTTCGATGGAGCCCACTTCATGGGCAATACCCATGGTGATGGCTGGATTAATGGCGTATTTCGCAATGTAGCGTTTACAACGGAAGTTATCGGTATCAGCCACATCACTGCTGGCATCTTCTGGTAATTGCCCACGCTGAACTTTCATCTTATGGGCGGTTTGCCAAGTACGTGTAATCACTTCGCCTACACGACCCATGGCTTGCGAATCCGATGAAATCATAGAGAACGCGCCAAGGTCATGAAGGATATCTTCTGCTGCAATGGTTTCACGGCGAATACGCGAATCCGCAAACGCCACATCTTCTGGAATGTTCGGGTCCAAATGATGACACACCATAAGCATGTCCAAATGCTCATCCACGGTATTCACTGTGTAAGGACGCGTCGGATTCGTGGATGACGGCAATACATTCGATTCACCGGCCGCTTTAATAATATCCGGCGCGTGACCACCACCAGCCCCTTCTGTGTGATAAGTGTGAATCACACGGCCTTTAAAGGCGGCTAAGGTGTCTTCCACAAAACCGGATTCATTTAAGGTATCCGTATGAATGGCCACTTGCACATCTTGCTCTTCGGCCACGGTTAAACAGTTATCGATGGAAGCCGGTGTGGTGCCCCAGTCTTCATGCAGTTTCAAACCCATGGCACCGGCTTCGATTTGCTCGGTTAATGGACCCGGTAAACTGGCGTTACCTTTTCCAAGAAAACCAATGTTCATGGGTAAATCATCCACTGCTTGCAACATCTTGCCAATATGCCAAGGCCCAGGTGTACATGTGGTGGCATTGGTGCCGGTTGCAGGTCCGGTACCACCCCCTAGCATGGTGGTCACACCGCTCATTAAGGCTTCTTCAATTTGTTGCGGACAAATAAAATGAATGTGTGCGTCGATACCACCTGGGGTTAAGATTTGTCCTTCCCCTGCAATCACTTCGGTACCAGGCCCCACCTCGATGGTGACACCTTGTTGTGTATCTGGATTACCGGCTTTACCGATGGCCATGATACGGCCCGCTTTAATACCCACGTCCGCTTTTACGATGCCCCAGTAATCTAGAATCAATGCATTGGTAATGACAGTGTCTGCAATGTCAGCACTCATGGCTTGGCTTTGACCCATACCATCACGAATTACTTTACCGCCGCCAAATTTCACTTCGTCGCCGTAAATGGTGAAGTCTTTTTCTGGTGTGATGAATAACTCGGTATCCCCTAAACGCACTTTGTCGCCAACCGTGGCGCCGTACATGTCGGCATAGGCTTTTCTTGTGATTTTCATTTTTTTACACCTTTCCCATTACTTCACCACGAAACCCATACACTTCTTTCTTACCCGCATATTCCACTAATTCAACCGTACGAGTTTGACCTGGTTCGAAACGTACCGCGGTACCTGCGGCAATATTTAAGCGATACCCTTTGGTGGATTTGCGCTCAAAACTCAATGCCGGATTGGTTTCATAAAAATGATAATGACTGCCCACTTGAATCGGGCGATCACCGTTATTGGCTACGGTTACGGTTAACGTGCTTAATCCCACGTTTAACTCAATGTCACCGTCTGCACAAATCACTTCACCTGGGATCATAATTATTCCTTTTTAAATTTAGTGCCTAACGAGAGACACAACCATTTTCGATTCTTTTTATCTTTTCACTCGCAGGTGCGAGTTCTTACATTACTTAATCAGGTCACAAAATATATGTTCTTCAGGAACATCCGCGAAGCTGCTCGTACATCTCGCTTATTACCAATGCTCTTAAAGAGCGTTACTGAGGCAGTGGAGACAAGGCGGATCAATTTTTTCGCGAGGCGCATAGCTTGTCTATGTAACGAGTGAAAAAATTGAGCCAACGCCGTACCTACAACGCAAGTAGCTCTACCCTATGCTATAGGGTTATGAACGGTGACAAGTTTCGTCCCATCCGGAAACGTCGCCTCTACCTGCACTTCGTGAATCATCTCCGCAATACCATCCATCACATCTTCTCGACTTAATACTTGGCGCCCATCATTCATCAATTGCGCAACAGTTAAGCCATCTCGCGCCCCTTCCATAATGAAGCAGCTAATCAAAGCGATGGCTTCTGGATAATTTAATTTCACACCGCGGTCTTTGCGTTTTTGCGCAACTTCGCCTGCTACGAATAACAATAATTTGTCTTTCTCACGAGGTGAGAGCTCCATGGTTTTCTCCTACGCACTCAATCAGGCTGACTATTTTTTACGTATTCCAAATTCGCGGAATACACATTTTTCGATTGTGCAGTACTGGGCGAATAAGTTGCCAAACTGCTTCTAACATGCCACGTATGGGTTCGGCACGATTGCCCAGTACGCGAATAATTAATACCCCTGGCTTTTGTGTAATGGCCAGGTACTCATCTTGATGCTGTTGATTCAAGCTTTGTTGTAATTCAACCAGTGTTTGCAACGCATCAGCCGGTAAATCTCGGTTCACCACACAGGTGGCAAACGCTAATTTATTCTGCAAACCCACTCTACTTTGCATCACGCCGTCTTGTGCATCCAAATGCAAACGATCTAAAAATAACGGGCGGCCATCTTGGTACAGCATTAAGCTTTGTTTTAATTGGCCTTCTTCAAACAGCTGGTTACCTTCCGGGCGCCCTAGACAGGTAATTTCCCAACCAATAAACAGCCCACTGCCTTCAATATTAACTCGGGTATTTAATGTGCCTTTGGCGCCATTAAAGATAATGTTCTCTTGGGGCAGATATTCCACAACCGCACCATCGGCAATTTGAATATCCACTTCTTGCCCTTGCAACATATGGCTTTCATTGCGATACAGCTTGCCCGCCGACGGCGTCGTCACTAGCACCTTGGCGTTTACGCTGGCTGTCACCTGAATCGATAATTGATCGCCCCCCACCAAGCCACCAGGTGGATGCAGTAAATACATATGCAATAGATCTGAGCCTTCAGGGTAAAACGGTCGCTGCACCCTTAATGGCCCATAATGCATGGTCTTACCCATGCAGGTATGCCATTGCCCAGCTTGTTCTCTTGCATAAAAATCGCCACGAAATAACGCACGCCAATGGCGATCAACCTCGCCCGACGGTGCGGCATTTTCTGGGACACTTAACATATTCATGGCATTTCTTATTTAATTGCACAGTTTTGACGCACAATTTGCGCTTAATCAAACCGTGCATGCTAATAATGCAAACAAAGAGCCAACTCTGGAAACTGAACAATGACGGGGCTTAAGCATACCTGACCACCTAGTCAGCCTTTTAAACTGCACCAAATATGTGCGAGCGCACAAAAATAGGAAGGGTGCCCTTTCATTTTTCATCATTAAAAATGAAAGGGCTTTAATGGCATCAAATAGCCAATAAGCGTTGCACATCAGCGGATGTTTTTAACTGCTCTTGATCACCCGCAGACACCACTCGGCCACGCTCAAGGATGATATATTCATCGGCTAACGCGGTGGCGAAGTCCAAGTATTGCTCCACTAACACTATGGCCATGGTGCCGCGCTCACGCAGCAACTCAATGACCTTTTGAATATCCTTAATAATGGATGGCTGAATGCCTTCTGTGGGTTCATCCAAAATCAGCATTTTAGGGCGTAACAATAAGGCACGGGCGATGGCCAGCTGTTGCTGCTGTCCACCACTCAAATCCCCGCCTCGGCGATGCAACATTTTTTTCAGAACAGGAAATAACTCAAAGACTTCTTCATCTATGTATCGCAACTTTTTCGGCAAACTGGAAAACGCTGTTTTTAAATTTTCTTCCACCGTCAATTGCGAAAAAATATCTCGTCCTTGAGGCACGTACGCTATGCCATTCTTAGCACGATCATATGGGGCCTGACTGGCTATGGACTCCCCTTGCCAGATCACATCACCGGCTTTGGGGGATAAATGTCCGGACAAGGTTTTCATCAATGTGGTTTTACCCACACCGTTGCGTCCCAGCACACAAGTGACTTTGCCAATTTCCGCATTCATGGAGACATCGTATAGGGCTTGGCTGGCACCGTAGGCTACATCTAAATTTTTAACTTCAAGCATATAAATATATGAGCTATTAAACCCATATTCCTCCAACTCAAATTTTTTAAAGTACTACATACCTTTGGGCGTTACTGAAGCAGGTAAGACAAGGCATAAATCATTTTTCAGTGAGGCGTTTACACATGTTAAATAATGAGATGAAAAATGATTTATAACGCCGTATTACCAATGCAGATAGCCCAAAGTTAGCGCCCCAAATACACTTCAATAACTTCCTGATTCGCTTGCACACTCTCTAACGAGCCTTCAGCAAGTACACTGCCTTCATGTAAAACCGTGACCTTACAATCTAGGGCTGCAATAAAGTCCATATCATGCTCTACCACCACCAGTGAATGTTTTTGCGCCAGCTTTTTAAACAGCTCAGCGGTTTTCATGGTTTCTTCATCTGTCATGCCCGCCGCCGGTTCATCGATCAATAGCAACTCTGGCTCTTGAGAAATCAACATGCCAATTTCCAGCCACTGTTTTTGACCATGGGACAAATTCGCCGCTAACTCATCTTGCTTATCCGAAAGGGCAATTAGCTCTAGGGTGTCTTGGATTTTTTTGGCGCGCTCATCACTTAACTTATGAAACAAGGCTTGCCATATACTGCGGCCTCCTTTTTGCGCAAGCTCTAAATTCTCAAACACGGTTAAACTTTCAATCACACTGGGTTTTTGAAACTTACGCCCCACGCCAATGTTAGCCACTTCCGCTTCATCATGTTGTGTGAGATCCGTTTTGTTATTAAATAACACCGTCCCGGTATCGGGTTTGGTTTTCCCTGTAATCACATCCATCATGGTGGTTTTACCGGCCCCGTTTGGCCCTATAATGGCGCGCATTTCACCGGGTTTAATATAAAGGGATAGATTATTAAGCGCTTTAAACCCATCAAAGCTGACGCTCACACCATCCATATAAAGACTGTAAGCTTGTTCTAAATGTTTAGGTCGTAATTCACTCATGATCACGCCCCCTTACTGAATGCATTTGAAAATTTATCGGCCATGGCGTTCAACACCTGTGACGCTTTGCCATCACCTTGCTTAATTTGATTCCACAAACCCACAATACCTTTTGGCAGATACAAGGTGGTTAATACAAACAAACCGCCCAACATGAACAGCCACAATTCAGCAAACGCACCGGTGAAATAGGTCTTGGCGTAGTTCACGGCAATGGCACCAATCACAGCACCAAACAAGCTGCCACGACCACCTACGGCCACCCAAATAATAACTTCTATGGAGTTGATGGGAGTGAATTCGCCTGGATTAATAATCCCCACTTGCGGTACATACAAGGCACCGGCAATACCCGCCAACATGGCAGACACTACAAATACAAACAGCTTGTAGTGCTCAACGCGATAACCTAAAAAGCGAGTTCGGCTTTCGGCATCACGAATGCTCACTAAGACACGGCCCAATTTTGAACGGGTAATAAAGCGGCTAATAAGATACCCAACAATCAAAGCTGAGGCAGAAGCCACAAACAAGACATTACGCGTGCCACTGCTTTGTAAATCAAAGCCGAGAATGTCTTTAAAGTCGGTTAATCCATTATTGCCACCAAACCCCATATCATTGCGGAAAAACGCCAGCATCAAGGCATAGGTTAGCGCTTGGGTAATAATGGAAAGATACACACCGGTTACACGAGAGCGAAACGCTAACCAGCCAAACACAAACGCAAGAATACCAGGTGCCATCAACACCATGATCATGGAGAACCAAAATTGATCGAAGCCGTACCAGTACCAGGGCAGCTCGCTCCAATTTAAGAACACCATGAAGTCCGGTAGTTCAGGATTACCATACACACCGCGATCGCCAATTTGTCGCATGAGATACATGCCCATGGCATAACCGCCCAATGCGAAAAATGCTCCATGCCCCAAACTTAAAATCCCGCAGTAACCCCAGATTAAATCCACTGCCAATGCCAACAGGGCATAACATAAATACTTACCGGTTAAGGTCAGTGTGTAAGTGGAAATATGAAAAATGGAATCTTGTGGAAACACCAAATTACAAAATGGAAAAATAATGGCGATGGCAATTAATGCGAAGATTAATTTCTGTCCGCCCTTGTCTCCCACCAATAATGTAGCTAATGGACCTAGCTTTGGTTGAGAGACGGATTGAGAATGATTTTGTTGCATCGTATCCATGATTAATCCTCCACCGAGCGGCCTTTTAAGGCAAATAAACCGCGAGGACGTTTTTGAATAAAGAGAATAATGGCCACGAGCACAATGATTTTCGCTAATACCGCACCGGCCATAGGCTCAAAGATTTTATTGGCAATACCTAAACTCATGGCGCCCACCAAGGTGCCCCATAAATTACCCACACCACCGAATACCACCACCATGAAACTATCAATGATATATTGCTGACCCAGATTCGGCCCAACGTTGGTTAACTGACTTAACGCCACACCAGCAATACCTGCAATGCCGGAACCTAAACCAAAGGTTAAGGCATCCACCCAGCCGGTTTTAATTCCCATGGAGCTGGCCATAGGTCGATTCATGGTTACCGCGCGCATTTGCAAGCCAAATAGGGTTTTCTTCAGTACCAGAGCAAGTGCAGCCAATACCAAGAGAGAGAAAATGATGATGTATAAGCGATTAAAGGTAAGTTCTAGTCCTGCGTTCACACTGAACGTGCCCGCCATCCAATCCGGTGTTTGCACATCTTGATTTAACGGGCCAAAGATAGAACGCACCGCTTGTTGTAACACCAAACTAATACCAAAGGTGGCTAACAAGGTTTCTAACGGACGACCATACAAATGACGAATCACAGTGCGCTCGATTAATACACCCACTAAACCTGAGACTAAAAATGCCGCAGGAATAGAGATAACCAAAGACATACCAATGCTTTGTGGCATCAGTTGTTGGATCACAAATGTGGTGTAAGCGCCCAGCATGATCATTTCACCATGGGCCATGTTGATCACACCCATTACCCCAAAGGTAATGGCCAAACCAATGGCGGCCAATAACAAAACCGCACCCAAGGCCACACCAAAGTACACGTTTTCCATTACGCTATTGATTTTCACCAATTGATTAATGGCCTCTAAGGATTTTTCAGCTTCGGCAATCTCCGCTTTCCCATAAAGACTGGCATCTTGTTTAGCGCGATTTAAAAACGCGTTTAAACCATTACGGGTTTCCACATACAGAGAGCCATTTAAAAACTGTATGGATTCCATACGCGCAATGGCATCGTCTGATTGCAATAGCACAAGGGCACGAGCCGTTTGTAGTATGGTGGCGATGTCTGCATCGCTCTCTTTGCTCAGGGCTTTTTCTAGAATTGGCAGGGCTGACGTATCCGCGGCCTTTAATAGCTCTAACGCGGCGGCTTCACGCTGTTTGGGGTCAGATGAGCTGATTTGTAATTCAGCCACCACACCGTTAATCACTCGGCGCAAGCTGTTATTAATTCCGATTTTTCTTAGGTCACGCTTTTTAAACTCACCTAATATGGTTTGCGTAAAGACTGAGGTTGCTTGGTATTTACCATTCTCTAATTCGTTACGGGTAACCACGTCACCGTTTTTCTTGTTATAAAATAAATCTGCATTTAATAATGCTTTGATAACCACTAATACAGATTCATGCTCGCTTTGCGCAATACTATTAATTAATACTTCTTTTTCTGCATAGTCGGCATCAACTAATCGACAAACCTGTTGTTCAAACGTTGATTGATAGTCTTGATTAAATTGACGCGCTTCAATTTCTGATTTCAGATAAGTTTCACATTCGCCATTACTGGCATAGGTAGGGACACTACTGAGTGCCACCATGCACAACAGTAATGTTTTTAATAATTTCATGGGGCCACCTTTACTGAATTTGAGCACCCATTGTCAGCTTCTTTCCATGCTCATGCAGGAGGTTGACAAGGTTGTAAAACGAAGTGTGCGCCCCGCACAATTTGTGGGGGCGCGATTTTTTATTGTTATTCCGCTGCGACTTCTGAGCCGGCACAAACTTTAGTCACTGTGTTGTAGTTACCACAGCCTAAGCCTTTCCAGTCAGACACTAGATTTTTACTTTCTGGTAAAAAGTCAGTCCACGCATCACCTTTCACTTCACCTTCGGTTTTCCAAACGATGTCGAATTGACCGTCTTCTTGGATCTCACCAATTAGTACCGGTTTAGATAGGTGATGATTAGTATTCATAACCGCAGTACCACCGGTTAGGTTAGCCACTTCTAGACCGTACATATTGCTACGTACTTTATCTACGCTCGTGGTACCGGCTTTCTTAACCGCTTCTGCCCACATTTTGAAACCAATATAAGTGGCTTCCATTGGATCGTTGGTTACGCGCTCATCGTTTTTAGTAAATGCATGCCATTTTTCAATGAACTCATCGTTAGCGTCGCTCTCAGCACTCATGAAGTAGTTCCATGCTGCAAGGTGACCTACAAGCGGTTTAGTATCAAAACCCGATAGCTCTTCTTCACCTACAGAGAAGGCAACCACTGGAATGTCTTCTGCGCTTACACCTTGGTTAGCAAGCTCTTTGTAGAAAGGTACGTTGGCATCACCATTGATAGTAGAAACCACTGCCGTTTTCTTACCTTTAGAGCCGAATTTTTTCACATCCGATACGATGGTTTGCCAATCGCTGTGACCAAACGGCGTGTAGTTGATCATGATGTCTTTATCGCTCACACCTTTACTTTTTAGGTAGCTTTCAAGAATCTTGTTAGTGGTACGTGGGTAAACATAGTCAGTACCGGCCAGCACCCAACGCTTAACCCCTTGATCCATTAAGTAATCCACTGCAGGGATAGCTTGTTGGTTTGGCGCGGCACCTGTGTAGAAAACGTTTTTAGAAGACTCTTCGCCTTCGTATTGAACTGGGTAGAAAAGTAAACCGTTTAATTCTTCAACTACAGGTAAGACCGACTTACGAGATACTGATGTCCAGCAACCAAAGATTACATCTACTTTTTCTTTGGCTAATAGTTCACGGGTTTTTTCTGCGAACAAAGGCCAGTTAGACGCTGGGTCAACCACCACGGCTTCTAATTTTTTACCTAATAGACCGCCTTTTTTGTTTTGATCTTCCACCATCATTAAAACCGTATCTTTTAATGTGGTTTCAGAAATAGCCATGGTGCCAGACAATGAGTGCAAAACACCTACTTTAATCGTATCACTTGCTTGAGCGATGGCGGCGCCTAACGTCAGCGCAGCAACCCCTGCTACTTTAGAAAGTTTGCGTAACATTTTTCTTATCCTATTTTCAGTGTGTGAGACAGACACACTTTTGCAACGGCTATGCCAATAAGTAAGACGTTGTTTTTACTGTGTTTTATTTTCTTGAATATTGGAAATTGCACCACAACTATTCTTTTGATTTTCAAAGCGCATTATTTGAGTGCGAAAAGATACCGAATATAGAATGGCACATTGTTAAAAAAGAGATGATCTTGCACAGACATAGCGCAATTTGTCATAAACGGAAAAGGATGGGGCAAAAAAAAGGATGGCAAGCCATCCTTTTTTTATTTCTGGGTATTTTGTATTAGAAACGCTTACGAATACCTAACAGTAGTAATGTTTCACTATCATCATTATCAGCATCATTGCCCATAGGTGTTTCATCGGTAATGTGGCTCACACCAACAAATACATCAATATGATGAAACTCAGGGAAATCACGGGCTAATTCTGCGCGCACAGTAAATGCATCATCATCAGCGTCATCAAAGTTCCAGTAGCCAATGGACGCATCAAAGTACAAGCGATTAGCTAAATATTTCTCAAAGATGATTTCTGGATACCAGTAATTGGTTTTCACTTCGCGATGCAGCGCAATTTCAATTTCTTTGGTCAGATTACTACCTAAACGAAACTCAGTGCGATCAGCATCGGCATCATTTAAGTAATTATAAGTAATGATGCGAGTATCTAGATTAAAGCCAGAAAACTTATGATCGTAACCAAATGTCACGTCCATTTCGATGGGCAGGCCTTCGGCACCTGGGGCATCTTCTACATTAGACAACCATACGCTGCCATAGGCGTTACCATTTTTATAATCAATCCCACCTTGTAGGGCAGGGCCGTTATCTGTGGCACTGATACCACGGAATACGTAATTATTTACGAGACTGATATTGTTACTGGTTTGAGCTTGCGCCAATCCGGCAATACTCAGCAGGCTTACGACTGCAAACGTTTTTATTGATTTCATAGGGACTCCTTTATGCCCCGTATAATAATGCATAGCGCTTGTTTTGGCTTTGCTTGAATCATAAGAGTGTGAATAACCACAAATTATTCAACACGGCTCAGTTTGATTCTTTACAGTGCATGCACGCCCAATTGAGTTTGTTTTTAGTGCATAACAGCCTCTTTCTCATACCTTCCTCTTAACCCACCACTGGCCAGATTAGTGCTCAATGGCTGATCTTAAAGCATTTTTCTTCTTTCCTGACCAATTGGCCAAGTAATTGCTATATCCAGCTGAACCTCATTTTCATACACCGTCTTAAGACGCATTTGGAGAACTCTATGTTAAAACGCAAACCTTGGCAGACCATGCTAACTGCCGCTTCGTTAGCCCTAGGTCTTGGTATGGGACAAGTGGCCACCGCCAGTGATGACCCTTTAAAAGTGGGCTTTGTTTATGTAGGCCCAGTAGGGGATTACGGTTGGTCTTATGAGCATGACCGTGGCCGTTTAGAAGCGCAAAAGCATTTTGGCGATAAAATCAAAACCACCTTTGTGGAAAAAGTACCGGAAGGTGCCGATGCCGAGCGTGTCATTCGTCAAATGGCACAAAGCGGGCACGATCTTATTTTCACCACATCATTTGGTTTTATGAACCCAACACTCAAAGTGGCTAAACGTTTCCCTAAAATAAAGTTTGAACACGCGACGGGTTACAAACGCGATAAGAACATGTCCACCTATGGCCTACGTACTTACGAAGGTCGTTATGTATCCGGTATCGCTGCGGGCATGGAAACCAAAACCAATACCATTGGTTATATTGCTTCCTTCCCAATTCCAGAAGTGATTCGTGACATTAACTCTGTCTACTTAGGTGCAAAATCCGTTAACCCTGATGTGAAAATCAAAATCATGTGGGTAAGCACCTGGTACGATCCAGTTAAAGAAAGTGAAGCGGCTAACGCATTGATCGACCAAGGTGTGGACGTCATCATTCAACACACAGACAGTCCTGCGCCACTGCAAGCAGCTGAAAAACGCGGCGTGAAGGGCATTGGCCAAGCATCTGACATGAGCCAGTTCGCTAAGAATGCCCACATGTTTTCTATTCAAGACCAGTGGTCTAAACACTATATTGCCCGCATTCAAGATATGATGGAGGGCACGTGGAAGCCTAAAAACGTATGGGGTGGTTTCTCTGATGAGATGTTAGTAGTGGCATCCATCAACGATAACCTACCTAAGAAAACCAAAACTGCAGTATTGGCAAAATATGAAGAAATTAAATCCGGTAAATTCCACCCATTCACCGGTCCTATGTATGACAACCAAGGCAACCTTGTTATCAAAGCTGGCCACACAGTGGCTGACGAAGAGTTAGATAGCATTAACTGGTATGTAAAAGGCATCGAC
>JBFEWA010000051.1:0-13100 GCA_041546605.1 Bermanella sp. | reverse complement strand
TAAATCTGGCTCAAACTCGGTTAATAAGTCTTGGTATAACTGGGTACGCAAATGATCATAAAGAATGGCCACGTCTGTGATTTTTTTTCTTTGCCACTCAACGTGAATCATAAAGACAATGGAGATAAGCAAGAACACCATCATCAAGCCCGCCATTAAGTCACTCACAGCAACCCAATGGCCTTCTTGTTCTCGTATCCCCCCGAGTTTTTCTTCATCGGTTAACATAGGACTTAACCTTTATTTTGTGCAAGCTGGACGATATCTTTTAGGCGCTCGGTCAGTGGGGCGTAATCTTGTACGAACTTCTCACTCAACGCACCCAATTGCTGCCCCAGTGTTTTCAGGGATTTATTTAATTCCTGCTCAAGGGCCGCATCCAGCTTGGCGATTTTCTTATCGCTTTGGGTCAAGCTTTGCATAATTTGTTGGTCGAGTTTTTCAAATGCTCCCACATAGGCTTGTTGCAACTGCTCAGACAATTGAGACGTGGTGGCATTCATGCTTTGCGTGGTTTGCGTGAGCATGCTTTCCATGCGCGCATTATATTGCTCCAAGGTTGTGGCTAAGCCTGAGGTTAAAAACGTGATGCGCTCTTCCAGCTGAGGCAAACCTTGACCCGCCTCACTCACCAGTTTTGCCAAACCGCTTAGGTGTTTATCCAATACGTCCCGTTGTGTGTTCAAGCCTTGCAGCATATTCCCCAAGCTTTCACTGATGCCATTAAAGGACTCTGCATGCTGTACCATGTTTTCAAACGCACCTGTGGCTTGCACCATAGATTGACCAATACGTTGCTGGTTATCAGCCAATTCAATCAACTGCTGTTTGTATTCTTTTTGCCATTGCAACATGCTGCCAACGCTTTCATTTAAGCGTTTAAAGTTTTCACCGTATTGCTCGTCAATCTTGGTATTAAAATCTCGCATGACCACACCTAGCGCTTCGATCAAAGCTTGCGTGTTCGCTTCCACCATTTTCTCTTGGTAATGCTGCATGGCACCAATCAAATCATCGCTTTGTCTTTGCTGCTCCACTCGAATCAAGGCCATTTGTTGAAACAGGGTTTCATCATTATCTTGCTGAAGGGACTTTAAGATGGACTGCAATGAATCATTAAGATCATCGATGCTGGCGGTACGCTGATGGTGTTCTTCTCCGTGGGTGGCGTCCATTACCGCACGAAACTTTATGGTCAATGCCCCTAACAAGCCGGCGATGGATGACCAAAATGCGGTTTTTAAACCGCTTAATAATTCGGGAACACTGTCTTGTAAATGTTCGGTATCAAATGCACTCAGACCCAATGCGACACCCAAAAAGGTACCAAAAATACCAATACTGGTAAGAATAGTGGGCGCTGACTCGGCGGTGCGCGAGCTATAACGGAAAAACTGAAAATACACCGTCAAAAATACAATGATGCCGATGAGTATCAGTGTCCAAAGTGAAAGTTCGGTATTTAAAACGGACATATCCATGTATCCACATTCGTCATCAGACCGATTCCCCCTGATCTGATCACTAAATTATTTGTAATTGTCTTTTAATTCCTTTTTAAGATTAGTCGAGAGTATGAGTTCCTGCTGAAACTACGGAAATATGGCGTAAATCACCCAGTTCCATTCATTGCGGCCATTTTTTATTGATCCATACCTTAATAACAAATGGCTTGGCATTGCTCCCAAGTTTCATCATCTATATTCGGTAGCAATAACCACTCACACGCCAATACTGTATTTTTAAAGGTACGTACCTCAACGCCGCATTGCTTCAATACATGTATCAAGGCCGAACGAGACGGGTTTGCTTCACGCTTTGAAACTAAAGCAAACTTCTTCAAGTTTGCTGACGTTAAATACTCTAAGGCACTTTTTTGCGCCTCAGCTGAATGGGATTGATACTGGCTGTGAAGATTCGTGACGTCATTTAACCAATACTGAATATTCAAGTCTTGAATACTCTTGGCACAATAGTCGGTAACGACCTCAACTTGACCTGGAGCGAGTGCTTCTGCGCGCCATGAGCAACTCAACATCTGATGCTCTGTGTCCACCATGACACTAGCAAATATCCGCTCATGTTCATTAGTGAAGTGCTTAACTTGTTGCATAGGACTACCGATAAAATGAGTATCTGATTCTCATTTTGGCAATATATAAAACTTAATACCGTTAAGCTTCATACTGAAAGCGTTAAGATTTGTGCTCTCAGGCAATATTGCGTAACCCATAAACAAAAAAAGCGCCCGAAGGCGCTTTTTTTGGAACGTATGTACAGCTTATCCAAGATAGGACAGCATTACACCTGCCGCAACAGCAGAGCCGATTACACCAGCTACGTTTGGACCCATAGCATGCATCAACAGGAAGTTTTGAGGGTTAGCCTCAAGACCGACCTTGTTAGATACACGCGCCGCCATTGGCACAGCCGATACACCAGCCGAACCGATTAACGGGTTAATTGGGGTTTTAATAAATAAGTTCATGGCTTTGGCCATTAACACACCCGCACCAGTACCCACACAGAAGGCCGCTAGACCTAAAGCAATGATGGCGATGGTGTCCCAGTTAAGGAACGCATCCGAACTCATTTTATAACCAACTGATAGACCTAAGAAAATCGTCACAACGTTGATTAACGCGTTTTGCGCAGTATCGCTTAAACGCTCAACCACACCCGACTCTTTCATTAGGTTACCGAAACAGAACATACCTAATAGCGGTGCGGCTGACGGTAGGATCAGAGCAACAAGTACAAGCACCGCAATTGGGAATAAGATCTTCTCAAGCTTAGAAACCGTACGTAACTGCTCCATCTTGATCTTACGCTCAGCTTCTGTGGTTAAGGCCTTCATAATCGGCGGCTGGATCAATGGAACCAGTGCCATGTATGAGTAAGCCGCCACTGCAATGGCACCTAATAGTTCAGGAGCCAGCTTAGACGCAATAAAGATGGACGTAGGGCCGTCAGCACCACCGATAATACCGATAGCCGCCGCTTGCTCAATTGAGAAGTCCATTATGCCAAAGTGAGTGAACAACACGGCACCGATTACGGTACCAAAGATACCGAACTGAGCCGCTGCACCCAACAATAGGGTTTTAGGGTTGGCTAATAGCGGACCAAAGTCCGTCATGGCGCCCACACCCATGAAGATCAATAGCGGCGCAACACCACTGGCAATCGTCATAGAGTAGAAGGTATACAACATACCATTCTCAAAGCCTAAGCCAGAGGCCAACGCCAATGTCTTCTTATATAGGATGGTATCTGCGTGATGATAAGCTTCTAGTAAAGCCGTCTTATCCGCATCAGCCGCTAAACCCAACAATACACGCAGTTGATCCAGAACCTCTGGAGTACCGGTACGAATGGCTTGCTCAGCTGCTGACCAACCAAGTCCGGCACCTGGGATGTTTACCATCAAGGTACCCACCGCAATCGGTAGCAATAATAGAGGCTCAAAGCCTTTTTTAATGGCTAGATAAAGCATGCCAAATGCCACTAGCATCATAGAGGCCTGACCCGGCTCCATGTGATATAGGCCTGAGTCATGCCAAAACTTCAATAATGTTTCCATGACAATCCCCTTACGCGATCGTTAGTAGAGTATCGCCAACAGCAACAGAATCGCCTTCTTTCACGCTCACGCTACCTACGGTACCGGACTTGTTCGCGCGTACTTCTGTTTCCATCTTCATCGCTTCAAGGATCACTACTAGATCACCCTCTTCCACATAATCACCTGGTGAAACTTCCACTTTCCAGATGTTACCCGCAAGAGGCGCAGGCATTGGATCGCCACCACCTGCAGGAGCAGCACCACCCGCTGCTGGTGCAGCTGCACCACCTAGGCTAGTTGGCGCGCCGTTTAGGGCACCTAGTTGAGTCACGTCACCGCCTTCGTTCACTTTCACTACGTATTCGTTGCCGTCTACTGTGATGGTGAAGGTATCTTCTGCATCGCCTTTTGGTGCTGGCTCAAATGCGTCTGGGTTACCACGGTTTTCTAGGAATTTAGGCGCAATTTGCGGGAATAACGCATAAGTTAGAGCATCGTCGATTTTCTCAGCCGCTAACTTGATGCCTTTATCAGCAGCAAGGGCGTCCACATCAGCGATGATTTTATCCAATTCGTTTTCTAGCAAATCCGCTGGGCGACAAGTAATGGCTTGAGCACCGTCTAGAACGCGCGCTTGAAGCTCAGCATTCATAGGCGCAGGAGCCGCACCGTATTCGCCTTTCAAGATACCTTGGGTTTCTTTAGAGATAGACTTGTAACGCTCACCAGTTAATACGTTCAATACGGCTTGCGTACCTACGATTTGAGAGGTTGGCGTCACTAATGGAATGTGACCAAGGTCTTCACGTACACGAGGGATCTCTTGTAATACTTCGTCGAACTTATCCGTTGCACCTTGTTCGCGTAACTGGTTTTCCATGTTGGTTAACATGCCACCAGGTACTTGTGCTACTAGGATGCGAGAATCGGTACCGCGTAGCGCGCCTTCGAATTTCGCGTACTTCTTACGTACACCGCGGAAGTAAGCTGCAATTTCTTCAAGAAGAAGAAGATCAATACCGGTATCGCGATCCGTACCCTTCATGGCCGCTACAACGGTTTCAGTGGCAGAGTGACCATAGGTACCGGACATAGAAGAAATCGCCGTATCCACACGGTCAACGCCCGCTTCAATGGCTTTAAGGATAGCCATATCAGACATACCCGCCGTAGCGTGGCAGTGTAGTTGTACTTCAAGGTCGGTTTCTTTCTTCAGACGAGAAACTAACTCGAAACACTCATAAGGATTGATGATACCGGCCATGTCTTTAATGGCGATAGAGTCTGCACCCAAGTCTTCGATTTGCTTAGCAAGACCTAACCAAGCTTCTAAATTGTGAACCGGAGATGTGGTGTAAGAAAGCGTACCTTGAGCGTGCTTGCCATTGGCTTTAACCGCTTTAATAGCTGTATCTAGGTTACGTGGGTCGTTCATGGCGTCAAACACACGGAACACGTCTACACCGTTTGTGGCAGCGCGTTCTACGAACTTATTAACCACGTCATCTGCGTAGTGACGGTAACCTAATAAGTTTTGGCCACGCAAAAGCATTTGATGCTTAGTGTTAGGCATGGCTTTTTTAAATTCGCGGATACGGTCCCAAGGATCTTCACCTAAAAAGCGGATGCAAGAGTCAAATGTGGCTCCGCCCCAAGATTCTAGTGACCAGTAGCCAACTCGATCTAACTTTTCTGCGATTGGTAGCATGTCATCAATGCGCATACGAGTGGCAAATAAAGATTGGTGTGCATCGCGTAAAACGACGTCGGTAATGCCAAGTGGTTTTTTGTTATCGGTCATTTGTAATGGCCTTCATTAATTATCGTTGTTCGTTTCTAAGCGTTTATATTCTCACTTTTGGCGAGAACGGTGCTCTTTTACGGCTGCAGCTAATACTTTTAATAACTGCGGATCGACGCCCTGAGTTGGTGCTTGTCTAACTTTCGCAGGCGCGGGTATCGCTTCAGGAAAGAATTTATTCACCACCAAAGACATAATGGTCGTGGCAAAAATAAGTACGATTAAGAAAACAAAAACCATACCCATGCCAAAGCCCATCAAGCCAAGGCCGTCAGCTACGATCGGGGACATATTATCCACTCCTCATTAGTACTGATCGGGTCTGCTTGCGCAGATTTTTCGGCAACCTTTTATGAATAACAGCAACATATTTATAAATGATGACCAAAATTCGCTTCCATGCTGATTAAACTTTAATCAAGCAAGGCAAAATAATCGGCCTAATGTACTGGAATTAGTGAGTTTAGGCAAACTCGAGACGCCCCAAAAAACCTTGTTTTACAGCATCCTAAGCATCTTCTTTTTGTTCAAGTGCTCCAAATCAAATAAATGTACCCAAGCCGATAATACTTACTTGAATAAAAATTAATCAACGGGGGTTTTATCCGTTTTGTGGGCTCTAAATATAAAAAAAGGGCAGCAGCTTTTCAGCTACTACCCTTTCGTTTATCACCCTAGGTGTCATCCTGACGAGCCGTCCTAGCCCACTCCCTGTTTCGTCCTGTTACATCCTGTTTGGCAACGTCCTGTTGCGGTCATCCGTGTCGGTTATCCCTAACCTTTGATCTTAAAAATAGTTGGCTTTATTCCAATAACAAGTCATTTCACGCCAACTTGCATAATTAACCGACTTTTCATGCCATAAGCAGTGTTTCTTAGATTAATCATGCCAATCTATTCATCATCTGGCACATCTCGCCACCACTTTGAAAACCACTTAGGCTCGTCCACACTGACCTCTTCTCCCACCACAGGGGTTTGCACCAACTGACCTTTTTGCTCACCTATTATGGTTACCTGTTCTAGAGGGTCTTTCCATGGATGAAACGCCAACTTAAATGTGCCGTTGTGCACCGGCAGCATGGCTTTACCTTTCAAGTCTTGGTGAGCTTGCACGGTTTCTGCTGGAAACATATGCACTTGAGCCCAATCTGGATTGTAGGCGCCGTTTTCCATAATGGTTAAATCAAACGGCCCATACTTTTCACCTATGGTTTTAAAGCCATCAAAATACCCACTATCACCACTGAAAAAGATGCGCTGCTTTGTGGAGTCTATTACCCAAGAGCTCCACAAGGTGCTGTTGCGATTAAACAGCCCCCGTCCAGAAAAATGCTGTGAGGGCGTACTGGTAAAGGTAAAGTCACCAAATTGTTGTGACTGCCACCAATCCATTTCATGGATATTCTCTTTAGGCACGCCCCACTCTTCTAAATACGCGGCCACGCCCAATGGCACCAGGAAATGCTTTACCTTATTGGCCAAAAGCTCAATGCTGCCTTGATCGAGGTGATCGTAATGATCATGGGAAATCACCACCGCAAAGATTTCGGGCAAATTAGCGGTATCAATGGGCACAGGGTGAAAACGCTCTGGGCCCGCCCATTGCACAGGGCTAGCTCGATCCGAAAACATGGGATCGGTAATAATGTATTTACCAGAGAGCTTCATCAATATGGTGCTGTGGCCTAGGCGATACACCACATCTTGAGATTGGGTTTTTAGGTTGGCCAGGGATATGGGGCGCACAGGAATTAAGCCGAAGGGCTCGGTATTCGGCTGATCATCGGTTAAAAAGCGCTTTGAAATGGTGAGAAAGCGCCCCAAGCTCAGCTCATGTTCTATGTCTGTGAGATTAAAGAACCCTTTATCCCCATCGTAATGATCGCTTTGCCAGTCTTGCTCTATTTGACTCGCACAGGCTGCCACCACGATCAGCAAAGGGAAGACCAACCAAATCCAGTGTTTATTCATGCACAATATCGCCCAAGGTCTAAACTAATAGAAAGCTTATGATTCTAGATGATTATGTACCGCCTTAATATTGGACGCAGCGTCAACACACTGTTTCTTTTTGCCGTCCTTACCAGCGCCAGCGCACAAGAGGTCATGATCTTTGGCATTCCAGAATTAGCCCCCTTCACATACTTAGATGGCACTGAAATCAAAGGCGACGCCATTGACCCGGTAAAACGCATTCTTGAGAAGAGCAATATTCCTTATCAACTGGTGTACCTTGAAAACTACTCCAAGCTGCTCAAAGCCGTGCGTAAGCAGACCATACATGGTTTTTTTCTAGCAACGAAAAATGTCGAACGGGATAAATACGCAGAATTCAGCAAGCCCATTATTATGGATAGCTACAGCTGGTTCATACTGAACCAAGCTCCTTATGAATTACACTCGAACGAATTTAAACTCAACGCCAAAGTAGGGGCAGTGAATCGCACCAATTCCTTTCGCCTAGCCACTCGTCGAGGTTATCAGGTGTATGGCCAGCCATCCCCACTGCTGGCTCAGCAGTTCATTAATCAGACCATAGATGCCGTGTTCGCCACGCAATCACCATTTGAGTATCAACTTAATCAGCTGAACTTCCCCAAAAGCCGCTATCGCATTGAGTTTGAATCCGAAAGACCATTTGGCATCTATGTCTCTAAAACGTATTTGAGGCGCCACCCCAATACCATGTCGTTAATAAACCAGCACATCAAGACCATTAAATAACACCCATAAAAAAACCAGCGTTAGCTGGTTTTTTTTAGTGCTTATTCCGCCGCTTTGGCTCTAGGCTTTTTGCTCGGCTTGCGATCTTTTGATCTCGGCTTAGCATCTTTACCTTTAAAACCTTCTTTTGGCTTAGTACGACGTGGGGCATCACCACCTTTACTGCTGTTGATGTCTTCAATATTCAGAGGACGACCACAGATACGGGTTTTCTTAAGATGATTAACCACTTCACCAGGCATACCGCTTGGTAGATCCACCGTTGCAAAGCTATCAAAGATTTCAATGTGACCAATGAACTTGCTTTCGATGTTGGCTTCGTTGGCAATGGCACCCACAATGTTGCCCGGCTTCACGCCATCTTTGTAACCTACCGCTAAACGATAACGCTTCATTTCGATATCAGGGTTATCTTTTAATGGCATTGGGTTTTTATCTAACGGCTTGTCTGCCATATCACGACCACGACTTTCACGACGACCACGACCATCGCGCTCACCACGATCACCACGTTCTTCACGAGCTGGACGCGGCTTACGCTCACCTTCGCGAATAAACAAACGCTTACGACCTTGACCCATCTGAGCCAATGCCGCCGCCACGTCAACCGCCGTTAGGTTTTCGTTATCGCGAATAATTTCTTCGATAATGCTTTTGAAGATTTCAATATCCAAACCTTCCATAGATGCCAATACACGTTCTTTAAAACGTTCACGACGTTTAGCGTTCACGTCGTCTGCACTTGGCAACTGCATTTCAGTAATTTTTTGACGCGTCACACGCTCAATGGTGCTCAACATGCGACGCTCACGTGGGCGCACAAACAAGATGGCACTACCAGTACGACCAGCACGACCGGTACGACCGATACGGTGAACATAAGATTCTGCATCGTAAGGGATGTCATAGTTGATAACGTGGCTGATACGTTCAACGTCAAGACCACGGGCCGCAACATCGGTGGCCACAACAATATCAATTTGGCCTTTTTTCAAGCGATCTACTGCGCGTTCACGCTGGGCTTGAGCCACGTCACCGTTCAAGGCTTCACACTTGTAACCTGAGTTACGTAGGAAGTCGGCCACTTCTTCTGTGGCTTGTTTGGTGCGCACGAAAATCATCATGGCGTCCATGTCTTGGGTTTCACAAATACGCAACAGCGCTTCGTTTTTATCCAAGTCACGGGCTAGCCAAAAGGATTGAGCAATTTTGTCGTTAGTAGCGGTTTTGTTTTCGATGCGCACTTCTACTGGCGAGTTTAAGTGCTTCTCGGCCACTTCTTTAATTTGACGCGGCATGGTGGCAGAGAACAGAGCCACCTGACGTTTTGCCGGAACGTGTTCTAAGATCCAATCAACGTCGTCAATGAAACCCATGCGTAGCATTTCGTCGGCTTCATCTAACACGACAGCTTTGATGTCATCTAGTTTCAACGTGCCGCGACGGATGTGATCCATCACACGACCCGGTGTACCCACAACGAATTGAGGGCCATTTTTTAACGCACGGAATTGCGTAGAGAAATCCTGACCACCATAAATACACGTGGTGCGAATACCTGGAATGTGTTTCGCGTAAGACTCGACAGCAGCGGCTACTTGTTGAGCCAGTTCACGGGTCGGTGCTAACACCAACACCTGTGGCGCACGAGCGTTGGCATCGGTGCGCGATAAAATAGGTAACGTAAACGCGGCAGTTTTACCCGTACCGGTTTGCGCCAAACCTAACACATCTTTACCTGCTAAAAGATGTGGAATGGCTTGTTGTTGAATTGGGCTTGGGGTTTCGTAACCCTGTTCTTCGATGGAGCGCAAAACATTAAAAGGTAGACCAAGACTGGCGAAGCCAGTAGGAGTATCAGACATGCAAAAAAACCTGCTTTTGGGGAATACATCTAGATCGGCACGGGGGAGCCTGGGCTCAATGACGGCGCAATCAAAATTCATTCACAATTAAATTTTGACCAGTTATCCCGTCATCCCGCTACACAGCTGGCCTCTAGGGGCCGCTTAATCTGTTTTCAACAGAAGAGTAAAGGCAATTCAATCTCGCCTGACTCGAATAGGAAATTGGGAACGTTTGGTATCGGCGCGCATTCTCGCACTTTTGGCCGCTTTGTACCAGAAGAGAACACGAATAAACTGAATATTTTTTAAACAGTTACACGTTGTTACATTTGAAAGCTAAATTGCCAGCCATTTTCACAGGCATAGCCTTGGCACACAAACAGCCCAGGCACCGCCACCACTTCGCCATTTTTTAACAGCACAGGCCAGAACGGGCGCTGCCATGGGGGAATATCAAATTCCTGAAACCACTTTTTCAACGCCTTGTTAGGGCGATTAATCGGACGCGCTTTAAGGCTGCCTTGATAAAGGGCCAATTGATATTCACTGGGCTTTAATCCCAAACCTGGCTGCCAACGCAGTTCGCCAGCGGGTAATTGCGGTGCACTGGCCCCATTGAAATTCTGTACAAACACACTGGTGTCCATGTCAGGCAAACGGGGCATCACATATAACTTGCCGTTATGGCGACGCACTTCGTTGTCTTGCCAGCGGAACATGGGCTCAGCATCGATGCGCGCATTCATCACGTCGTTTAACAATACGCGAATTTGTTTATCCGCCAACAGCGGATAACGATTATGCTGCTCTAACCATTTACGTATGAGCTGGCATTGAATGCTCCATGACTGGCGCGCTAATTTATTGGTGTCTAAACGACCTTGCTTATCCACCACTTCTTTATAGATGGGATCGATCAAGTCATTTAATAAAGTGTGTTCGGTTTGCAAAATACTGATGGTTTTCACAATACTTTGTGACGCTTGCGGGTAGCGTTGATTCAAAATAGGGAGCATTTCATGGCGCCACCAATTGCGATCCATGGCGGTATCATCGTTGGATTCATCTTCCACAAAACTTAACTGATGTTGTTCAGCGTACGCTTCAATTTGTTCGCGACTCACACCCAACAGCGGGCGCAGAAGTTGCCCATGGGCCAAGGCTCGCTCACTTTCCATGGCGGTTAACCCTGTCATGCCAGAGCCGCGCATGAGCCGCATCATAAAGGTTTCAATCTGATCATCTTGGTGATGCCCTAATAACAAAGCATCACCATTCATGACGTATTTTTCAAATACCTCATAGCGAGCCTGGCGAGCAGCTTGCTCTAACCCACCGGACTGAACATTCACCTGTGCGCGCTCAGCAATAAAGGTGACACCCAATTGCGAACACAGTGTTTGGCATTGTTGCAGCCAAGCATCCGCATTGGGGGATAACCCATGATGCACATGCAACGCAATAATGGGTTGCGATAACGCTAATTGAGACAAGCCATGCAACAGCACGGTGGAATCCACGCCGCCACTTAAGCCAACTAAAATACGTTTAGGTTGGTAGTGTTGAATGCTATGAGACAAGGCATCCAGAATCACATGACTCATAATGGGCGACCAATCTCGCGAAATTTCTCGTAACGGCGAGTTAAGAGTGCATCCATGTCTTGCTGACACAATTGCGCAAGCTGATGCTTTAACGCTTGTTTAAGAATGGCGGCGGCTTCTTCTGGATTACGATGGGCGCCCCCTTGCGGCTCGGCAATCATTTGATCAATTAACCCCAATTCCAATAGTCGCCCAGCGGTAATGCCCATGGCGGTGGCCGCTTCTTGCGCGTGGCTGGCGCTTTTCCACAAAATAGACGCACAACCTTCTGGGCTGATCACAGCATAGGTGCTGTATTGCAACATCATTAATTGATCACACACACCAATGGCCAAGGCACCGCCACTGCCCCCTTCACCAATCACAGTGGAAATAATGGGGGTGCGTAAATGACTCATTAAGGCTAGGTTTTCGGCAATGGCATTACTCTGGCCGCGCTCTTCAGCATCAATCCCCGGATACGCGCCAGGGGTGTCGATAAAGGTAAGAATGGGTAAATTAAAACGCTCCGCCATTTTCATCATGCGCGCGGCCTTACGATAACCTTCAGGGCGCGGCATGGCGAAGTTGCGCTGCATTTTTTGGCTTAAGTCGCGACCTTTTTCCTGAGCAATCACCATGACACTTTGCCCATCTAATTTGGCCGGACCACACACGATGGCGGCGTCATCACCGTAGAGACGATCGCCGTGTAACTCTTCGAAATCATCAAAGATGTATTCAATGTAATCCAAACTGTGAGGACGTAACGGATGGCGAGCCAACTGCGCGTTTTGCCACGGATCGATGCGTGAAAACACCCGCTGGGTAACGAAATTGAGTTCTTCTTCCAACCCACGAATTTCCGCAGCGATGTTCATATTATTATCCGCATCGGCCAGATGCTTTAAATCATCGATTCGCGCTTTCAAATCCGCAATGGGTTGTTCAAAGTCCAAATAATTGGGGTTCATGTATTACCTTTTAAGGCCCTATGAGCACTGCATTATTCGTAGCAACACTCTACATTTTCTTCGCCGTAATGGGTTTTTAAGCGATACAGTAAGTCATCACTGGGTTCCACTTGAAACTCTTGACCCAGTTGAATCCGCGCTTTGGCCGTCTCACCTAAATACTCTAGCCAAACCGGACTGCCATCCGCTTGAAACGGTGCCAATGTATCATTTAATTGGCGAATAAAATGTTGTCCTAGTTCATGGTGTTTTAAGGTCAAGCGAATACCTGAGCTAAAACTGCTACGGGCTTCACTGATATTCCACAAATTAATTAAGTTGGCGCCTAATGAATCATTATAGCTGTCATGCTTCACTTCCACTTCCAGCACCACCAAATGATCCACAATGAGCTTGTCTTTAAATTTATCATAGACGTCACTGAACAAACGCACATCTAAACGACCACTGCGATCATCTATAGTGAGAATCCCCATATTGCCGCCGCGCTTGGTTTTCATCACCCGTTGCGCCACGATAATGCCAGCGATTTTTTGCGGCTTTTTATCTGCTTGAATATTAGAAAGCTTGGTTCGGGCAATACGTCGCACTTCTTGCTCGTAT
>JBFEWA010000507.1:0-1495 GCA_041546605.1 Bermanella sp. | reverse complement strand
TTGTATAAAATATCCTGCTGGATACTGGAAAATGGTGGCTGGATTTGCAAGGGAACATGGAATCCTGGTAATAGACGATGAGGTGATGAGCGGGTTTGGCCGTACAGGTAAATGGTTCGGCAGTGACACCTTTGGTATCAAGCCAGACATCATTTCCATGGCGAAAGGCTTGTCCTCAGGTTACTTACCAATCGCTGCCGTAGCCGTTGGCGGTCGCATCAGTGATGCGCTTATCGCCCACGATGAAGACTTCAATCACGGCTACACCTACTCAGGTCACCCAGTCAGTGCGGCGGTTGCCTTAGAAAACATTCGCCTTATGAAGAAAGAAAACATCGTTGATTACGTCGCTAACGATATTGGTCCATACTTCCAACAAGCACTGCGTGAACGCCTAGGTGATCACCCACTAGTGGGTAACATCGTAGGGGTTGGCCTAATAGCGGGCATTGCACTAGTTAAAAGCAAAGAACCAAAAGAATTCTTTGGAGATGACATAGATATTGGGACAATCTGTCGTGATCACTGCTTTGAAAATGGATTAATCATGCGCGCCACAGGCTCGCGTATGGTATTATCTCCACCACTTGTTATCAGTCGCGAAGAAGTGGACGAGCTCGTTGAAAAAGCCCGTCATTGCTTTGATCTAACGTTGAAATCCATCAGTTAGCATCAATGACAGCCAGAGTCATCTGGCTGTCTTCTTTTTACGTTCGCGGCGTATTTAGAATTGAGGCACCATGAGTACACACAGTAGCCAAGACGCACAAACCGTTAATTGGCAGAAACAATTGGCATCGTTGATCGACCATATTCGTCTGCGCAGTTTTCCCAATGCGCTGGAGGAATTTCTCGCCAGCCAATGTCACTTTGATAGTGTGTTGATGCTGACATTCAAAAAATCGTTAAAGCCCATTGTCATTCATCCGACTAATCCGGCAGAGCACAGTCCAACTCTTCGCTCTTATTTAAAGAAAGCATACATCTTGGACCCACTGTGTACTTCCATTGCAAATGACACCATCCCTAATATCAGTCGCTTAACGGACATTGCTCCGGACTCGTTTGAAACCACAGAGTATTACCAAACCTGTTATAAAGATTTCGACTTTGTAGATGAAATTAATATCGCAATCCCTTTGGATAACGATGTGACCTTCGCCATTACCATTGGACGCAAATCTCGACTGGGTACCATTACCCGCGCAGAATTGAAACGTTTAAACGATGTGTACCCGATTATTAACTCATTAGTGAGACAATTCTGGTTATCGCAATCGCAAGAATACGTGAAATACGAAACCGATGAAGGCGCCATGAGCCATGCCTTAAGCACCTTTGCCAGCGGCGTGCTGACAAAACGAGAGCAAGAAATTGCGGCACTGATTTTACAAGGGCACTCATCTAAAGCCATTGCCAATCAACTAAACATTAGTCTTGGCACGGTTAAAGTACATCGTAAAAATATTCACACACGTTTAAACACATCGACACA
>JBFEWA010000372.1:0-3081 GCA_041546605.1 Bermanella sp. | reverse complement strand
TTTCACTTGTTCACTATAAAAGTGACATTTGGTGGCCACGGCAGACAGAGTTTGCAAAAAGTTTAAGGCGGTACGCTCGCCGGTTAACAAGCTGCGTGAAGAGCCTTTGAGTTCGAATAAGGTGTCATTCGGCGCCACTTGCTGCCCATCTTGTACATGCCAGATGATCTCAACATTTTGATCTAGCTGGCGGAAGACTTCGTTGACCCACTCGCAGCCAGCGATGACGGCTTGATCTCGGCTAATGATGCGAGCGTGGCTTTGCTTTTCGGCAGGAATCAGTTGCGCGGTGATATCCCCAGAGCCAATGTCTTCGGCCAGTGCCACTTTCACGCCCTGTTGAATGTCTGCTTGGATTTGGTCGAGAGTCAGATTCATGCTTACTACTTTAAATATGGCTAATGGATATTGGTGGCAAGGGCGCGCGATTAATAAAGGTCGTAATCTAGCCTCAAAGCGCAAAGTGGCGGAATTCTAACCTGATTTTGCCAAATGTGCACATTTGAGTGGCGAAAATGGGTGGTAATTTAAAGGCACATAGGTCGATGCCTGATAGGGGCTGCTTGGCTTGCTAATCTTGGCGTTTTCATCAATGCTAATGCTACATGTTCAACCATAAGTAATACCGTGCAAATAACCCATCATCTGCTCGATGAAGCCCGCTGGCAGGCTTCTCCAAACTTCAATCAGCGTCCAAGCGACACGATCAACATGTTGGTGGTGCACAATATCAGCTTGCCCCCTAAGCAATTTGGCGGTGGTTATATTGAGTCCTTCTTTTGTAATGAGCTAGATTGTTCGGCGCACCCATACTTTGAAGAGATAAAAGACTTACAGGTGAGTGCTCATTTATTGATCAAACGCGACGGTGAAATCACTCAGTTTGTGCCATTTAATGAGCGTGCCTGGCATGCCGGGGTCAGTGAGTTTATGGGAGAGGCCAACTGCAATGACTTTTCTATTGGAGTGGAGTTAGAAGGGGCTGACGATGTGCCTTATACTCAAGAGCAGTACCAAGCGTTAGCGTCGGTCGTTCAATGCTTACGCCAGTATTATCCAGATATCACGCCGGATCGGATCGTGGGCCATAGCGATATTGCTCCGGGGCGCAAGACAGACCCCGGCCCTAGTTTTGACTGGGGATATTTTAAACAGTTAATAAAAGAAGCCTAGTCATGAAATTTATCGTGCTGTTGTTTACCGTTTTATTGCAGCGACAAACCAAACAGTCGGGCTATCAGCGCAGCAATGGCTGGTATCTACGGTTGTTAAAGCCTTTTAATTTATCTGAAATGACGGTGAAAGGTCAGGTCATTACCTATATGGCATTGGTGGTGTTGCCCAGTGTGGCCGTGGGTGTTGGGGTTAATCAACTCAGTGGTGTGATGGGCAGCATCTTATCTATTGTGATTCAGGTGTTGCTGTTTTTGTACATTTTAGGGCGGGATGATTTCAGTTCGCGCTTTAGCGATTACAAGTCCTGCTGGGCGCGGCAGGATTATCAGGGGGCCTATCACTGTGCGCAGCAGTTTTTAAGTATGGAAGAGCAGGCGCAAAGCCAGACGCCATTTCAACTGCATAAAAAGGTACAGCAAGCCATTGTGAATGCTTGGTTTAGGCGTTTCTTTGCGTTTGCTTTTTGGTATATGGCGGCCGGTATTGGTGGTGCGTTATTGTGCTTATTAACCATTTGGTTTTTTAGTGTGGCTAAGGCGTTATGGCTAAAAAGTTTGCTACATGCTTTGGCTTGGGCGCCGGTGCGATTACTGGCGGTGAGCATTGCCTTGGCGGGAGACTTTGTTCAGAGCTTTTCCACGGCATCCAAATTCATGTTGGATTTTGAAAGCGACAGTCAAACCGTGTTGTACGCCACCATGTTTAAACACGATGAGCGTACCGATGAAAGCTTTGATTGCACACAAGCGGCGGAAGAACTTGAAGCAAGCAATCAATTAATGCAGCGCTGTGCGGTTATCTGGTTGCTAGTGGTCGCCAGTTTGACGGTGTTTGCGGGTATTTAAGCTTGCGCATTTAGCGATTCAGCCACGCGGCGCCGCGCACGCCGCTGGAATCCCCATACTGATTTTTGCGCAATTGGGTTTTTACACTGTCACTGAACACGTATTGCCCCCAAACTTTCGGCACATCTTCATATAGGCTTTCAATGTTGGAAAGCCCGCCCCCTAATACAATGACATCTGGGTCCATCACATTAATGACACTGGCAAGGCTTTTGGCTAAACGATCCACATAGTATTCGTAACTTTGCTGGGCCAGTAAGTGGCAGCTGCGTTGACGGATGATTTCTTGGCTGCTCATGGATAGCTGAAACTGTAATTGAGTTTGTTGGCTAAATCCTGGGCCAGATAAAAATGTTTCAATGCAGCCTTGTTTGCCGCAATAACAGGTTTGCAGCGGTAAATCGTGACGGGTTTGCCAAGGCAGCGGGTTGTGTCCCCATTCACCACAAATATGGTTAGGCCCAACGATGAGTTGTTGGTTGATGACCCAGCCGCCACCCACACCTGTACCTAAAATCACCGCAAATACACTGGTTTGGCCTTGGCCTGCGCCATCAATGGCTTCGCTTAATGCAAAGCAGTTGGCATCGTTTTCAAGTTGAATAGGGCGCGCAAGCTGTTGCGATAAATCATGACGAAAGGGTTTGCCGATCAAGCACGTGGTGTTGGCGTTTTTAATGAGTTGCGTGTCTTTGGATTCGCTGCCGGGAATGCCAATCCCGAATGGCGTGTTGGTAAGGCCTAATTTTTTCTCACACTGGTCAACCAATTTGGTGATGCAATCCAATATTGCATCGTATTGTTGTTGGGGGGATTGAATTTTCGGGGTGGCGGTGCGAGTGCGATAACGCTCGATGCCAGTGTGATCCAGTGCAACGATTTCGATTTTGGTGCCGCCAAGATCAATGCCAATGAAGGTGTCTGCAGTCATGTGAATTTAATGAGTTAGAGGTTGTTGGCCTCATCATAACTGGCAAACATGATTTTGGCTTGTTCGTCAGACTCAATTAATTTGAAACCGGTGCCAAACATCATGCTGTTGAGCTGATCACTCCACATA
>JBFEWA010000232.1:0-5559 GCA_041546605.1 Bermanella sp. | reverse complement strand
TTAGACATTGCCGTGGATAACCAAGGGTGGATTGCCGTGCAAGATGCCAACGGCGAAGAAGCCTATACCCGACGCGGCGATCTGCAAGTGGATCCGTTAGGCCGATTAATTAATGGTGAAGGCTAGCAGGTTATGGGAGTGGGTGGACCTTTGGTGGTGCCCCCATATGAAAAGTTAGAAATAGCATCTGACGGTACCATTTCTATTCAAGCCCTAGGTGAAGAGCCGGCAGTGGTCGCGGATGTAGAACGGGTGAAATTAGTTTTACCGGATTTAACGCAAATGGAAAAAGGCGAAGACGGTTTGTTCCGTCTGCGTGATCAACAACCAGGGCAAGTGCAAGCTTTAGATGCCACAGTACGAGTGGAATCAGGGCACCTGGAGCACAGCAATGTGAATGCCGTACAGTCATTAACGCAAATTATGTCCCTTCATCGTCAGTATGAGTTGCAAGTTAAGATGATGAAAACCGCAGATGAAAACGCGCAAGTGACGCAACAAATTATGGATATTCAATAACTTAATTTCGTTTTAATGATGTTGTGATTCAGCATCAAGGAGAAACCACATGCATTCTGCTTTATGGGTGAGTAAGACAGGGTTAAATGCCCAAGATTACAATTTAACCACCATATCCAATAACTTGGCCAACGTATCCACCACAGGCTTTAAGAAAGACCGTGCAGTGTTTGAAGATTTGATTTATCAAATTCAGCGCCAGCCAGGTGCGCTGTCGAGTCAGGATTCGCGTTTACCTTCAGGCTTGCAACTGGGCACTGGTGTAAAAGTGGCCGGTACACAAAAAATCCATACCACTGGGACATTACAAGAAACCTCACAGCCCTTGGATTTGGCGATAAATGGACGAGGCTTTTTTCAAATCGCGTTACCCGACGGCACCATAGGTTATACCCGTGATGGTACATTCCACATGGATGCCGAAGGGCAAATTGTGAATGCGGTGGGGTATCTGTTAGAACCGAACATAGCCATTCCCGATCAAACCAATACGCTTACCATTAGCCGTGACGGTATTGTGAGTGTGACGCAATTTGGCGAAACCGACCCACAAGAAATTGGCCAGATTGATGTGGTGGATTTTATTAACCCAGCAGGCTTGCAAGCCATGGGCGGAAATTTATTTTTAGAAACCGCATCCAGTGGCGCACCTGAAGTCGGTGTGGCCGGTGAAGAAGGATTTGGTTCCATTGAACAAGGCTTCTTAGAAAACTCCAACGTCAAAGTGGTGGAGGAGTTGGTGCAAATGATTCAAGTGCAGCGGGCTTATGAGATGAACTCAAAAGTAGTGAGCAGTGCGGATCAGATGCTGCAGTACCTTGCGCAAAATACATAATTCAATAAACACAATATTGAGTAATTGAGTGTTTGTAAAAGAAATGAGGTTCACCATGAAATATTTAGGATTCAGTTTGCTTGCCATGGTGCTCAGTGGATGCAGCACAGTGATGCCAGTGGATGCCACACCAGATGATCCAAAGTTTGCCCCGGTACCGGCACAATCATTGACGCCACCACCTACAGCGGATGGTTCTTTATATCAGGCGAATTACGCTTTGTCTTTGTACTCGGATCAACGAGCTAAGCGCATTGGTGATGTGATTACCATTATGCTGCAGGAGGAGACTCAGGCCTCCAAGTCCAATAGCTCTTCATTGCAAAAGGACAGCGAAGTGGATTTGGGTGCAGTGAGTATGTTCAACCGCACGCCGTCTATTTTAGAAGCCAGTGGTGATACCACTCGCGCGTTTACAGGCTCAGGAGATGCGGATCAAAGTAACAGTTTGCAAGGACAAATTACCGTGACCATCAGTGATATTCTGCCTAACGGTGTACTAGAGGTACGCGGTGAGAAATGGCTGAGTTTGAACGAAGGGGATGAATTTATTCGCGTACGCGGATTAGTGCGTCCACAAGATATTGGACCAGATAATACGGTTATGTCTACCAAGCTGGCGGATGCACGTATTAGTTATGGCGGTACCGGAGCGGTGGCTAATGCCAGTAAACAAGGCTGGATGACGCGCTTCTTCAACAGCAAATGGTGGCCGTTCTAAGCGGCTGTAGTATTGATACCGAATGAATATTAAGGCGGCGGGCTTTTTGCAAGTATAGTGATTTGTGACTGAGCTTTGGCGCAATAAAGGTAAATGGCGATGACATTCAATAGTGGTAAATGGCTAAGTGTGGTTTTAATGCTGGTGTTGGCCTCATCCGCTTTTGCTCAGCGGGTTAAAGATATTACCTCAGTGGCAGGTGTGCGCTCCAACCAAATGGTGGGTTATGGCTTGGTGGTGGGCTTGGATGGCACAGGGGATAAAGCCCCTTTCACCAACCAGACCTTTATCAACATGATGAATGAATTCGGCATCTCCATTCCCCCGGGTACCGACCCGAAATTAAAGAATATTGCAGCGGTTTCATTAACTGCCAACTTACCGCCGTTTGCTAAACCCGGGCAAACCATAGATGTGACGGTATCCAGCATTGGTAATGCAAAAAGTTTACGGGGAGGTACCTTACTGTTTGCCCCCTTACGGGGGGCAGATGGTCAAGTGTATGCCGTGGCCCAAGGTAATCTTGTGGTAGGGGGGTTTGGTGCCGAAGGGGCGGATGGTTCGAAAATCACCGTGAATGTGCCCAGTGTGGGCCGTATTCCTAACGGCGCCACGGTGGAGCGCCCTGTGGCCAATGGATTTTCTCGCGGTGACAGCTTGGTATTGAATTTAAATAGCCCAGATTTCACCACAGCAAAACGCTTATCGGATCGCATTAATGGCTTGTTAGGCCCTGAAACCGCTTATGCGGTGGATGCCACATCGGTTCGAGTGAGTGCACCGAGAGATCCTAATCAACGGGTGTCGTTTTTATCCATGATTGAAAACCTAGATGTGACACCAGGGGAAGCTACCGCCAAAGTCATCATTAATTCTCGCACCGGCACCATAGTGATTGGCAAACATGTGCGTATAGATCCGGTGGCTGTGACGCACGGTAGCCTAACCGTAACCGTGAAAGAAAATTTCCAAGTGGATCAACCCAATGCCTTTGCCGATGGTGAAACCGTGGTGACACCACAAACTGAAGTGAATGTGGATGAAGAGGGTAACCCTATGTTCGTGTTTGCTCCGGGTGTGTCGTTGGATGAAATTGTAAAAGCGGTAAATGAAGTGGGGGCTGCTCCAGGTGATTTAATGGCCATACTAGAAGCCCTGAAACAAGCAGGCGCCTTAAACGCTGAGCTCATAGTGATTTAAAGATGGATAACGGGAATGGATAACCTGAACAGCAAGCAAACCATCATGGCGCATCTTATCTCGTTAGAGACTGAAATTCAGAAACTGGCGCAAGATCATAGTCTTGCCACCTTGGAGCATAAGTTAAAGCAGCGCCAAGATGTGCTGGAACATCTATTTTCACAATTTTTAGATGAAATTAATAATGACGACATGAAAGTCTTAAAAGACATTCAAGCCCAAAGCCAAGCCTTGATCAAAGAGATGCAAGCGAGTAAGCACGATAAATCCCAAGAAATTATTAAATACAAAAACACAGGTAAACGTATTCGTTTGTACACAGATATCGCGCAACACAAATAACTTGCCGCAGGTGGCAATCATTGCCGCTTTTTCCTTTCTTACGTTTATAAATCTCCTTTAAAAACAAGCGTCTAACGACTTGGCCTAAGCTTTGCTTTGTATTATTCAGGAAGCGAAGAAGACGTGGCCATGAACAATATTAGCAATACCTATAACTACAACGATCTTGCGTCATTAAATGCCATTAGTAATGTGGGGCGTGAAGATCAGGCTGAAGCACTGAAGCAGGTGGCTCATCAGTTTGAGTCCATGTTCATCAGCATGATGTTAAAAAGTATGCGTGATGCGAACGCCGCGTTTGAAGAAGACAATCCGCTTAATAGTAATGAGTCAAAATTCTATCGCCAAATGTTTGATGATCAATTGGCGTTATCCTTAAGCCAAGGAGAAGGTATTGGCTTGGCCGACAGTATATATCGTCAATTGAAAGATCAGTTTGACGTGAAAGACGGCAATAAAGATAAACCGAATCAAGCGGTGCCAATTCGTGAATTTAATGGGGCGAATCCGTTTTCCAGTTTGAAACCCAAATTAGATTTACCGCAATTCCAAGCGCAAGAAAAAGGATTTGAATTGGATGATGGTCACAAGGTGAACGCGTTAAACAGTCATTCAACTGTGACATTGGCGCCTCAGCCCGCCTCTCATAATACTCAGAGTCAAACTGTACAAGAGATTGAGAATAAAGCAGTCCAAGCCGTGGTGCCGCCAAAGGTTGAAGCCGCGCCAGCGACGCACGCCACTAAAAAAGAGGCCGCCCCTCTTGGGCCAATTACGAAACAGTCAGGCTTTCAAACCCCACAAGAGTTTGTGGACACACTTTGGCCGGTGGCTAAAAAAGTGGGTGAAGATATGGGGGTTGAACCCAAGGCCATTATGGCGCAAGCCGCATTGGAAACCGGCTGGGGCAAATTCATTATTCATCAAGCCGATGGAAACAACAGTCACAATTTATTTGGGATTAAAGCGGATCATAGATGGGATGGGTCCGTGGCTCGTGTGTCCACCTTGGAATACCGCAATGGCTTAGCACAAAAAGAAGTGGCGCCTTTCAGGGTATACGATTCTTACGAGCATTCATTAAAAGATTACGCACAGTTTGTAAAACAAAGTGGGCGTTATCAAAACGCCATTGAAAATGGACAAAGTGTGAAAGGTTATAGTGAAGGCCTGCAACAAGGTGGTTATGCCACAGACCCGAATTATGCGAAAAAAATCCAGCGTATTGCTCACGGCGATGTACTTGCTCAAGCCATTAACCGTAGTGGTCGAGGATAAATATGGCCAGCTTACTTAATATCGGGATCACCGGTTTACGGGTACACCAAACGGCGCTGACTGTGACGGGCCACAACATTGCTAACGTGGATACCGAAGGTTATAGCCGTCAAGAAGCCACCATTACCAATAATAATCCGCAGTTTCGAGGTGGCGTTTGGATTGGCAGCGGTGCCATGGTGGAAGACGTGCGCCGCGTGTTTGATGAATTCTTAGTTGGGCAATTACAAAAAGACACCTCCACATTTAATTACTTTGAAACACTGACAACCAACGCAGAACAGATTGACAAATTACTGGCCGATCCGGGTACGGGGATTCAGCCGGGTATTGAAAATATGTTCGGTGCTTTGCAAGCGGCTATTGATGATCCCAGTTCATTGCCTGCGCGCCAAGTGGTGATCAGTGAGTCTCAAGGCTTGGTTGATCGCTTTCATTCCATTCAAGATCGCTTAGATGACAGTAATAAAATCTTAAATGGGCAGTTAGGGGCCATTACCACGCAGATTTCCACATTGGGGGAGTCCATTGCGGAATTAAATAAACAAATTCAATTTGCAACGGCCACCGCCAATGGCAATTACCCAAATGACCTTTTAGATAAACGGGATTTGGCCATTAAAGAGTTAGCCGAGTTGGTGAGCGTCACCGTGGTGACCCAAGA
>JBFEWA010000424.1:0-2549 GCA_041546605.1 Bermanella sp. | reverse complement strand
GCTGCAAGGCATCATGATATTGCCATTGTTCGGTCAATGCCCAACCATAAGTAAGCAAGGCTTTAGGCGTGTAAGCCCCGTCTAAACTAATACTTTTTAAATGTTTAATGGCACTGCGGCCACGACCCGTTGCATAAAAGAACTGGCCGGCCATTAAATTAATTTTATCCGCCAGCGCTTCGGGCTTATCGGTATTTTTGGTGAGCTCCAATGCTTTATTAAATACGGCTTCAACCTTACTAATGTGCACATCACGCTCGGTATAGCTCACGCCTAAATTCATATACGCATAGACAGCCCATTTACTCGCCGGATTGATGGCCAAAATATGCTGATCAGCTTTCTGTGCTTTACCCTTAAACAACTCTAGGGTGGCCGCTAAGAAATGGTATTCGTCTTTTAAGCTGTCATCTAAGTGTGCACCGTTTACCTTGCGCATGGCTTTCAAACCACTTAGCCACATACCTTTATTGTAAAAGTGCTTAGCCATGTAGAACCAAGCTTGTGCGCGTGCAGCAGGGGGCAGAAAGCTGACTCGGCTATCACTTAATAAACGCTGAAATTGAGACTGTGCATGCTGACTCATGCCCAAACCAAGCTGGGCGGTGGCCTCATGAATATCCAGAATTTTACCGTAGCCTTTGCGCCCTCTTTTACGCAGTTCGTAATTAAAGCCCAAGGCTTTATCGTACTCACCGGAGTGCAGGCTGTATAAGGCTTGGCCATATAAAGGATCACGGGCCACTGCACGGCGTTCATCCGGCAGCAAATCATCCCCATAGGCTAGAGGGACCAATATCAGTAAACAAATAAACCAGCGCATGTTACTTCCACTCAACAATCGCGAAGTCTGGCTTGTTCTGATTTGGGTTGTGACTAATCTTAACTTCTAAATACTTACTGGCGCGGGCTTTACCAAACTCGGCCATGACCATGCGTTTTACCGGGCGACCATCACGGTCTTTCCCTAAAATTTCAGCTTTAAGGCGATGCACTCCAGGCTTAAGATTGCCTTCGTATACTTTTTGAATACCGCCGCGTCTTAGGGCTTCCACTTGTTCGGCACGATAAATGTGGGAAGTCACATCTTGCTCATCCAGATTAAGTTTTACAGACTGGATTTCAAAATCCTTTACCGCATCCATAGAAACGAATACAGCGAATGATGTGGTGGCGGGATACAGTAGTTGCTCTTCAAGATCAAACAGCTCTCGATTCAGCTCAATGACTTCTGCTTTAAGGGTTTCAATTTCGCTATCGAGTCCTGCTTGTTCCGCAGACACGGCAAAGCCAGACATGAAGAATGTAACGAATAGCATGATGCTTCGAGCAAAGAATGGAATTGCCTTCACGATAGACCCTTATTTTTTATTTTTATTATAAGGACGCGTTTTTTTGAGAATGTTGCGTCTTGGCGTATTGTTACCTAGGGGTTTTCGAGATGCAACCAAGGTTAGTGGGACAAGCGCACCAAAATACAGATATCCCGTGATTTTTCTTTAACTCGGCACATTTTATCCAATAAAAAAGGAGCCTAAGGCTCCTTTTTTAAATGGGTATTGGGTCATTAGCGACTCAATTCTCGCATGGCATCTTCAAGACCATTAATGGTCAGCGGATACATATCATCTTCCATGATTTCCCGAATCGCATTAAGCGAACCACTCCAGCCCCACTGGGTATCTGGTACAGGGTTCAACCACACTACTTTGGAAAAATGCTCCTTCATGCGCGTCAACCAAACCGCACCTGGCTCATCATTCCAATGCTCCACACTGCCACCCACATGAGTCACCTCGTATGGGGCCATCATGGCATCTCCCACAAAGATCACTTTATAGTCTTTAGTGAACTTGCGCATGATATCCCAGGTTTTGGTGCGCTCATTTGAACGACGGCGGTTATCTTTCCATACGCTCTCATACAAGCAATTATGAAAATAGAAGGTTTCCATGTGCTTGAATTCGGTTTTGGCAGCGGAGAACAGTTCTTCACAAATACGCACGAACGGATCCATGGTGCCGCCGATATCAAAAAACAGCAGCACCTTCACCGCGTTATGACGCTCGGGTACTAACTTGATATCCAGAAATCCAGCATTGTTAGCCGTTGAACTGATGGTGTCGTCTAGATCTAACTCTTCTGCCGCCCCTTGGCGCGCAAACTTACGCAAGCGTCTTAGAGCCACCTTGATATTGCGAATACCTAGTTCCACATCGTCATCAAGATTACGATAGTTACGCTGCTCCCAGACCTTGATGGCGCGCTTATGACGAGAACGTCCTTGCTGTACACGCATACCTTCAGGGTTAAAACCATCGGCACCAAATGGCGAGGTGCCACCGGTACCGATCATTTGATTACCACCACGGTGGCGTTTTTCTTGTTCCGCCAAACGCTCACGGAATTTTTTCATCAACTCATCACAGCCGCCTTGGCTTTCGATGGCGTCCATTTCTTCTTTTGAAAATAAACGCTCAAACTCCGACTTCATCCACTCTTCTGGAATGCCCTTGGCACTCATGAGTACTTCATCTAAGCGGTCGATG
>JBFEWA010000338.1:0-3579 GCA_041546605.1 Bermanella sp. | reverse complement strand
GGTTGGGGACACTGGTAGTACTGTAAAAGAACTAGTTAAGGTTAATTCGCAACTCTTCTCAGGTAATGTTCTTGAGCTGTTTGGGTTGTGAGGTTGTTAAAATGTAACAAGCGCTTGTTGTCGGACTGGTTTTCCGCTGCGCTCTAAACCAGCCGCCGTTGCTCGCGGCGTTAACTAGCATAAATAATAAAACGACCTGTATCATGACTCATATGCTGAAATGCTTAAACCAAAACTAAGCGAATAGCCCTTAATTTCTCGAAGCGTGTATTTTTTAAAGAAGGAATCCCAGATGGTGATGTTCTGGCCAATCCAGCAAGCCCTTAATTGCATAACCGATGACGGGCGTATTCTTGGTAAGATCGAATTTGATGTTAAAACCGAGCAATACCGATTTTGTCCTGAAGATGATGCTGTGGTGTTATCCCATTTAGAACAAAGTCATATTGATCAGCGTTTGGCTAATCTGCATAGCGGTGACTATTTAATGCCGATGCAGGATGATGATTGATTTTTAAAATCCAATAAAAAACGCAGCCTAGGCTGCGTTTTTTATTTCACGTTTTACAGTTCACATAAAACGTATTTTACAAACTTGCCGCCAACTCAGAGGCCAGTTTAATCGCACGCTTGGCATCCAGTTCGCCAGCAAATTCAGCACCACCTACTAGGTGTAGGCCGAAGTTGTGGTCGTGGTTGCCTTGTAGGTCTTTGTACAGTTGGTTCACACTGATTTGACCGGCACACAGTACCACGTGATCCACGTCCAGTACGCGTTGCTCAATCACGTCGCCATCTTTGTTGCTGATGGTGATGTGCAGACCGTCGTCGTCGATCTTGTCGTAGCTTACGCCTGCGATCATTTCAACGCCTTTCATTTTCACTGCGGCACGGTGAACCCAGCCAGAGGTTTTGTTCAAGCCTTTACCCAGTGAAGTGGTTTTACGCTGTAGCATGTACACTTTGCGTGGAGACGGTTCGATTTCCATGGGTTTCAAACCGCCAGACGTGGTGTTGTTAATGTCCACGCCCCATTCTTTAAACCAAAGTTCTTTGTTTAAGGTTAACGATGGGCCTTGGTGAGTTAAGTATTCACTCACGTCAAAGCCGATGCCGCCTGCACCCATTACCGCCACTTTTTGGCCAAGCTCTAAACCTTTGCCTAGTAGTTCTTGGTAGGTCACGACTTTTTCGTGATCAATGCCTGGCATGTTTGGAATGCGAGGTTCAACACCGGTGGAGATGATGATTTCGTCAAAGCCTGCGTCTTTCAGGTCGTCAGCGTTTACCCAAGTATTTAATTTAAGATCGATGTTGTGGATCTCAATCATTTTGGTGAAGTAACGAATGGTTTCCACGAATTCTTCTTTACCAGGGATTTTGCTGGCAAATAAGAATTGACCACCAATGGTGTCGCGACCTTCAAAAATGGTGACCTTGTGGCCGCGTTTGGCAGCCACGGTTGCGGCGGCTAAGCCGGCAGGGCCAGAACCCACAACCGCCACTTTTTTCGGTGCGTGTGTTGGGGTGTATAGCAATTCAGTTTCGTGACAGGCACGTGGGTTGACTAAGCAGCTTGCGCGTTTGGCTTCAAAGGTGTGATCCAAACAGGCTTGGTTACAGGCGATACAGGTGTTGATTTCATCGGCACGGCCTTCGGCGGCTTTGTTCACCCATTCGCTATCGGCAAGGAATGGACGGGCCATGGAAACCATGTCAGCTTTGCCCGAGGCGATGACTTCTTCTGCTGTGTCTGGCATGTTGATACGGTTAGATGCAATCACAGGGATGTTCACAGCTGCTTTTACTTTGGCGGTGGCATCTACGAAGGCCGCACGGGGAACAGACGTCACGATGGTCGGTACGCGGGCTTCGTGCCAGCCGATACCTGTGTTTAAGATTGTCACACCGGCTTTTTCTAGTTCTTTCGCTAGGATCAGTACTTCTTCCATGTCAGACGCGCCTTCAACCAAGTCCAGCATAGAAAGACGGAAGATGATGATGAAGTCGTCACCGGCTTGCTTGCGTACTTCACGTACGATTTCTAGCGGCAGACGCATGCGGTTTTCGTAAGAACCACCGAATTCGTCATCACGTTGGTTGGTGCGTGCGTTTAGGAACTGAGTGATGAAGTAACCTTCAGAGCCCATGATTTCTACACCGTCATAACCGGCTTTTTTCGCAAGAGACGCGGTTTTACCGTATTGACGAATGGTTTTATAAACCGCTTTAGTGGTTAGGGCTTTTGGTTTAAATGGGGTGATCGGCGATTTAATCGCAGATGGTGCAACATTATAAGGGGTGTAACCGTAACGACCTGCGTGCAGGATTTGCAGGGCAATTTTACCGCCGGCTTCGTGAACCGCGCTGGTCACTTTTTTGTGCATAGGAATTTGCAGGGCATTGCTTAAACGCGAACCCAAAGGCAGTAACTCACCACGACGGTTAGGGGCAAAACCACCGGTTACCATTAGGGCTACGCCACCACGAGCACGTTCGGCGAAGTATTCAGCCAATTGTTTGAAGTGCCATGGGCGATCTTCTAAACCTGTGTGCATGGAACCCATGATCACGCGGTTCTTTAAGGTGGTGAATCCTAGGTCTAAAGGCTCAAGTAGGTGCGGGTACTGACTCATCAAGTTGTCCTCTGTTTATTATGGTGGGGAATATAGGGCGCATTTTTTACTAGGTAAATGACTCTACTGCGCAATTCGATGATCAAAGTGTACGTCAAATGTGAGTTCTGACCGTTTTTTATCCAATCTAACCATATCTACAGGTTTGCTTGTGCGTATCGGTTCTTTCACAGGCTAACCAGCAAAGGCTTATGATGTCCGTTGGAGGCGTGTATGCAGATTTCACAAGGTTTACCTGTAAGAAGCTTAGACCAAGCTCAGCAATCTCAACAGACGCAAATGGAGCGTTTAAGCAGCGGTCGTCGCATTAATAGTGCGAAAGACGATGCCGCAGGCTTGGCTATTAGTAATCGAATGGATACCCAAAGCCGCTCCATGACGGCGGCCATTCGCAACACTATGGATGGCATTTCTCGCATTCAAGTGGAAGACGGCGCTTTGAGTACCCTTAATGAGGATTTACAGCGGGTGCGTGAGCTGACGGTGCAACAGCAAAACGGCATTTTAAGCGACAGTGATAAGCAGGCCATTCAAAGCGAGATTGATCAACGCTTAGAATCTATCAATACCCAGTTTGAGCAAACCCAGTTCAATGGGCAAAACGTGTTTGAGAATCAAGACTTAAACTTTCAGGTGGATGCCAATGCTGGGGACACCATCAGCTTAAAAGGCTCCGACGTGGCCAATGTGCTTAAAGACAATGGCATTGAAGTGGGCAGTGAGGTGTCGCTAGATGCACTGGATGCCGCTTTAGCAGGCATTAATGAGCGTCGTGTGGATTTAGGGGCGGTTTCAAACCGTTTAGAAAAATCCGCTGACTTTGTGGCCCTGAAAAATCAAAACAATCAAGAAGCCAGCAGCCGAATTCGCGATACGGATTTTGCTCAGGCCACATCCGAGAAAGCCAAAAACGATATTCAGCAGCAGGTGTCCCTGAGTGTGT
>JBFEWA010000226.1:0-5602 GCA_041546605.1 Bermanella sp. | reverse complement strand
TCGTGATTTATTTCACCATGTGGTGCCCAGTATGTGACTCACACATGAGTCACATTCGTAACCAGTTGCTACCCAATCACAGCAATGTGAAATTCATGTTTCTGGATTATGTATCTGGTTCAGTGGCTTATGCTTTGGATGCCCAGCAAGCCAATGGTTATACCGATTTTGACGTGATTGCAGATTACGATAATCGTTTGGAGAGCTACTTTAATGGCACCATGGCCAGCACCATAGTGATTGATAAAAACTTTGTGGTTCGATTTAAAGGACTATTTAAAACCAGTGATGATCTCTCACAAATTTTAAATAGCCTTTAGTATTTAAACTTTATTCAGGCAGTTGAATGTATTCAGCTGCCTTTTCAATACTCATCTCTTTTAAATGCGGCACTTCTCCTAAAAACGGAGCTTTAATCATGGCCTGCAATGTTTCTAGGTTTTCATCATGGGCCAACATATCAGGCTCCACTCGATTAGCGATCCAGCCAGCCAATTCCAGTCCATCTCGCTTAATGGCTTCATAAGTCAGCAACGCATGGTTGATGCAGCCAAGTTTCATACCCACCACCAGAATCACAGGGGTTTGTAATTCTTTCGCGATATCCGCAAAGGTTTCATTTAAATTTAACGGTACGCGCCAGCCGCCCGCCCCTTCAATGCAAATGAAGTTAGCTTTATTAATCATCAACACGCCGCGTAATAAACCAACCGTGCGCTGAGCGCTTAGAGGCTTTTGAATATGTTGTGCGGCAATGTGTGGCGCTATGGGTTCTTCCAACGCAATAGGGTTCACCTGCATATAAGGCAGTTTTTCTGTGCTGTATTGCATGTGCATCAGTGCATCGGAATTCTGCAAGCCTTCACCGTGATCTTCACAACCTGCCGCTACTGGCTTTAATCCTAACGTCGTCAAGCCGGCTTGCTGCGCCTTGTAGAGCAATGCGGATGTGCAAATGGTTTTACCGGCATCGGTATCGGTTCCGGTAATAAAAAAGCGCTGTTTTGCCATGATGTCTCTCTCTAATTTTTTAAAACCCTAAAACACAACCCTATAGGGGTTTGAATAAGCGGCAGTTCACCACGCGATAACTGGCGGGCAAGCCTTTTTCTTGCCTAAAACCTTCCATGGCTGTGACAAATTGCTTAACTGTTTTGGGTGAAGTTAATCCACGAGCACGGCCATCGGTAATATTATGGGCACCAATGCGTTTTAATGAGTCTGTCAGACCACGAACATCACTATGGAAGTCCACCATGGTGCTCACTTGAAACTCTTCCACCTGAAAATCACTGCGCTGTACACACTCTTGCAATACCGCTTCGGGTTCAAATTGATTCACATGTTGATGTTGATCCACCTGCGCCCAAGCTTGTTTTAATTCTTCTAAAGTACCATCTGCCAAGGTGCTTAATACCAAATGACCACCAGGCTTTAAGCATTCATAGACTTGAGATAACACTCGATTAAAATCATCACACCACTGCACCGCAAGATTAGAGAAAATCAAATCAAAACTGTTTGCTGCAAAGGGTAAATTTTCCGCATCCGCCAGAGTAAATTCAAACTGCTCATGCTGTTGCTTGGCCCAAGCCAACATGCCCGGTGCAATATCCGCCCCCAAGAAATTAGCCTGAGGGTAACGACTATGCAACATGGGCAAGCAATATCCAGTACCACAGCCTAAATCTAAAATGGCTTGCTTTGAATTTTCAGGGCAAAGTGCCAATAAGGTTTCGGCCAGTTGATGTTGAAAGCGCGCAAACTGATCATATTCTTGCGCAGCATCACTGAAGCTTTTTGCTACCGCTTGTTTGGCAATCACATCATGCATTTTGTAATCCCTGCATGAAGGTCAGGATCCCGTTGGCCACCAATTGCGGTTGTGTCACTAAACAGGCATGACTGGCATTTGGCACAAAACTGGTCAGGTGCTTTTCATTTAATTGATTCAACACCTGACTGGCTTGGTGAGGCACGATGGCATCATCTGTGGCCAACATGTGCAAACACGGTTGCTGCAAGTGACTTAGCGCCACTTGATTATCTATATTGGCTAAGCACTCAAGAGAGGCTTTAAGCACATCACTATTGGGAGCGGGCACCTGTGTGTGTTGTTGCAACCATTTTAATGATTGCAACATGTCCTTTTGCTCACCCACAACCGTTAAAGCGGCAAATCGACGCAAAGTCGTACGGACATCGTCGATACTTTCCATAAAGCCATTAAACAGCGGCTGAGGCACGGCATGTTTGAATTTCTTATCCGCTATGAATTTGGCATTGCTGCAAAGGGTCATGACTGTGCTGATTTTTTCAGGGTGCGTATACGCAGCCTTAACCGCCAGCATGCCCCCCAAAGACCAGCCTAACCATGCACTGCCTGCTGGCGCCACTTTCAACAAATCTGTGATTAATTTATCGCTATCATAATCACCCGCTGCGAATTCGCTTTCACCATAGCCGGGCAAATCCACCGCCACGAAATGAAAGTGTTCTTGAAATAATTCCGCCAGAGGTTTGAATACTTGCCCATTACTGGCCCAACCATGAATACAAAAAATAGTCGGTAACGAAGGATCTCCCCAACTGTGTACAACTAACGACATGTTATTGGAACTCCGGTTGTTGAATCAGCTGACCTAACGCATCTAATAATTGATCTAGCTGTTGAAAAGAATGAGCTGCCGATAAGGTCACGCGTAACCTTGCAGTACCAGCAGGTACGGTGGGCGGTCGAATGGCCGTCACCACAATGCCTTGTTGACGCAACGCTTCGCTCATTTTGAGTGCCACCTGCGCATCCCCCACTAAAATGGGCTGTATGGCAGTATCCGATGGCATGAGATTTAAACCTAATTGCTGCGCTCCGTGTTTAAAGCGCTGAATTAAATGCTGTAAATACTGGCGACGTTCAGGTTCATTTTGCACGATCGCCAAACTGGTAAGCGTCGCCGCGGCAATGGCTGCGGGCATGGCCGTGGTATAAATATAGGGGCGAGCAAAGTTTGTTAGATACTCAATTAATTCGTGACTGCCCGCCACAAACGCACCTGCTGTGCCTAAGCCTTTCCCTAGCGTGCCCATCAGAATTTGTACGTCGTCTTGTGTTTGCTGTTGCGCTTCACACAAGCCTGCACCTGTATTACCCAGCACACCTAAACCGTGGGCATCATCCACCATTAGCCACGCGTCTTGTTGTTTTGCTTGTGCACTTAATTGGGGTAAATCGGCGCAGTCTCCATCCATTGAAAACACGCCATCGGTAACAATTAATTTACGTCGTGCATCACTGCGCTTTAAACGTGTGGATAAATTTTCAATATCGCTATGCAAGTAACGCTGAAAACGCGCACCGCTTAATAAACCGGCATCTAATAACGAAGCGTGATTCCATTTATCTTCAAATACGGCATCTTGTTTATCAAGTAATGCGGTGACCACACCGAGATTGGCCATGTAGCCAGTACTGAATAACAAAGCGGCATCACGCCCAGTAAATTCCGCTAAGGCCTCTTCTAATTTTTCATGGTAATAACTGTGACCATTCACCAAATGCGCGGCACCACTGCCCACACCATATTCTTGCGCAGCAGATTGAAACGCTTGAATTAATGCTGGGTGATTGGCCAAACCTAAATAATCGTTGGAACAAAACGTTAAATATTCTGCCCCATTGATAGTCATCACTGGGCCTTGCGGGCTACTGGCCACTTGTGTGGTGCGATACAAGTTATCAGTGCGACGCTGGTCTAAATCAGAACGGAGATCGAAAGGCATGATTCTTATTTAAAAAACACAAGGGCGATGCCCTTGTGTTTTTGTACCTTAAACAGTGGCGTCGTAGAACGGCTGAGCGTTATCGTTTTTTTGGATCTGTTTGCTTAACACATCCGCCTGACTGTCATCATCGTGATCCACAATAGCTTGTTCAGGACGTAAACCTAAACGCTTAAACAACTGCATGTCTTTGTGGGCTTCTGGGTTTGGCGTGGTTAACAGGCATTCACCATAGAAAATAGAGTTGGCACCGGCCATAAAACACATGGCCTGCATTTCGTCACTCATGGCTTCACGCCCTGCACTCAAACGCACATGGGATTTCGGCATTAGAATACGCGCAACCGCAATACAACGTACAAATTCGAATGGATCAAGATCATTTACATCTTCTAACGGTGTGCCTTTCACTTTCACCAACATATTAATCGGCACACTTTCTGGCTGCACAGGCAGGTTGGCTAACTGAGTAAGCAAACCAATGCGATCATTTTGATTTTCACCCATGCCCACAATGCCGCCAGAGCAAATTTTCATGCCGCTGTCGCGCACGTGCTGTAACGTGTCTAAGCGATCTTCATAAGTACGGGTGGTGATGATTTTGTCGTAAAACTCTGGGCTGGTATCCAGGTTGTGGTTGTAATAATCCAAACCCGCTTCGGCCAGTTCTTGAGCTTGATCTTCGTTCAACATGCCCAGAGTCATGCAGGTTTCTAGGCCCATGGCTTTTACGCCTTTGACCATTTCCAATACGTAAGGCATGTCACGCTTGTTGGGGTTCTTCCACGCCGCGCCCATGCAAAAACGACTAGAGCCCTTGGCTTTGGCTTCGGCGGCCTTATTCAAAACCGCTTCCACTTCCATCAAACGCTGTTTTTCAAGGCCCGTGTTGTAATGGGCAGACTGCGGACAATATTTGCAGTCTTCAGGGCAAGAGCCGGTTTTAATAGAAAGCAGAGTGCTTACCTGCACTTCGTTAGGATTAAAGTGCTGGCGATGTACGCTTTGCGCTTGAAACAATAAATCGTTAAACGGCAGGTCAAACAGAGCCTGCACTTCATCGCGCTGCCAATCATGGCGAATTTCTTGTACTTGTGTGGCGCTCATCATGCTTCCTTACCAGTTTCTGCGAGCAGGTCTGGCTTTCTCCAATATCCGGTGGCAGGCTCAAGGCCTTAACAATAACAGTCTGAATCGTATGTTAGCGGCTTATCTGAATCAGTCAACCACCGAAATCATCAGGGTTTACAAAAGATCAATAAATAACCACTGCATTTATTGCCTGACGCCTAGCCCACAGTGTATCTGCCCATCATGTTTGGACATGCTGCCCACCCTTACTCTGCACTGCCCACGCTGCGCCGAGCCCAATGCCCATGGATTAACCTGCGGTGAATGTCTGCGGCATCCCCCTGCGTTTGACGCCGTTTGCTGTCCTTACCTATTCAAGGGCCCCGTCATTCCTATCATTCATAGCCTGAAACGCACCAGTAAAGTAAAGGGCCTAAAAGACGTACAGACTCAATTGCTTCAACAATTAGAGCAATACCAATTGGATGCCATCATCCCTATGCCCTATCACTGGCGAAAACTACTTACTCGCGGCCACAGCCCCACCCTCACCATTAGCCGGTATCTGGCGCACCATCTAGGATTACCTGTAATCCACAGCATCAAACGAGTGAAAGCCACCACCAGCCAGCAAAATCTGGATAAACCCGCCCGTCAGCGCAACATGCGCAAAGCCTTTGCCCCTGGCCCTGCTAAGTTTTCAGTGAAAGGGCGCAACGTATTGCTTGTGGATGATGTACTCACCACAGGG
>JBFEWA010000318.1:0-3886 GCA_041546605.1 Bermanella sp. | reverse complement strand
GGATTGAAATATGCCATAGTCCAGATCCACATTGATAAGACCCACTATGAAACTTGAACCGCTCAAAAAACTGTCACCTTTTTTACGGGACTCTACGGTCATGGGTTCTGATGCGCGCATCTTGCGTAAAATTAAGCGCACCGTTGCCATTGTTATCAGCTTAATCCTCTTACACATCATCGCCATGATAAAGTTTGAATCCTTAACGCTATGGCAAGCGGTATGGTTAACCCTAACCACCATTACCACAGTGGGGTATGGGGATCTCAGTGCACAAACCATGGCAGGACAAGCGTCCACCATGGTTTTAATCTTTTTGGCGGCCATCACATTGGTCACTTTTTTAGTGCGCGATTATGTGGATTACCGTATCGCGCGAAATGAACGAATTCGATCAGGGCTTTGGGATTGGAATATGGAAAACCACATACTTATTATTAATGCGCCAAAATACAATGCGGACCAATTCTTTTTGCGTCTTGTAACCCAGATTCGAGAAGATGATGACTACACGGATGTGAGTATTTTGTTGCTGAATACCCTTTACTCAAATGGCTTGCCTGCCCAATTGAAGGATCAAGGGGTGCGCCATGTACTAGGTAGTGGCAATAATGATTATGATTTGATTCGCGCCGAAGCCACACGTGCAAAACACGTTTTAGTTTTGGCGCAAGATGAATATCACGCCGACAGTGACAGCATCAGCTTTGATATTGCCTATCGCTTAGCTGAGCTACATCTTGGACATATTACCTTGGTGGAGTGCGTAGATGATAATAATCGTAAGCGCATGTTTGATTTGGAAATGAAGTCCATTTTGCGCCCGATTCGCTCTTACCCCGAAATTCTTGTGCGTGCCATGGACGCACCGGGCAGTGAAGTGGTGATCGAAGACATGTTTACCCGTAAAGATGATCACCCAGAACGTTATAGTATTTGGTTAGAAGGAGAGTTATGGGCGGATGTGGTGGCTGCCATGTTAAAGGCGGGTGTGGGCACTCCCATGGCTTATATAAGTAAAGATGGCGATATTACGGTGCACCCTAGAGGCGACGTTAGAGTCCATGCACAAAGTTTAATTATTCTGGTGAAAAGCGACAGTGTGCCTACGCAAGAAGATGTGACCCATGCATTTCAAAATGCGTTTCAAAAATCTTTGTTGGATGCCAGTGAATAAGCTCTAAATACCACGCAATAAAAAAGCCCGTAGGGGCTTTTTTTGTTTCGGCTTATTCTCTTTCCGTTTTGTAATGCACAAACCCGCGAGCTTCGTAATTCCCCTTGGCGCTGGGATGATCTAACTCACAGGTGTGCAGCCAAACCCGTTTGGTGTTGGGTAGGTTCCACGCTTGTTCAACCGCATAGGTTAATAAATACCCGCCCATGCCCTTGCCAATGAACTCAGGGGTTAAACCGAAATACACCAATTCTACATCACCATTGTCTTGCTGTTGCATTTCAAAGTAACCGGCAATAGCACCTTTGTAATAGGCTATCCAAGTATGCAAGTTTGGGTCGTTCACGTAGTTCTGCCATACCTCATCTGCAAGATCCAGTTTATCCGTCCACGTCCAAGGGCCGCCCACATAGGTATATAAAAATTTATTCACCGGCCACTGTTTGATTTCGCAGTAGCGAATCTCTAAATCTTCAATGGTGTCTTTGCCCTTCAGTTCAGAAGGGTGGTTCATTTCTAAATAATAAACATCAACGATTGGCATAATGGGCTCAGAAAAAAATTAGCGCTATATAGTATGAAAAAAACAGTAGCTTGAATAGCTTAGGCAGGCTGCTTGCTTGATGTGTTGTCACGTGTTTTTTGAGTGCGACGTAACCAAAGCATTAAGATTAACGTAAGGCTGCTACAAGCAATAAACCCCAGAATTAAAGGGATCACGCTGCCATCATAATGCTGGCCAACATAAGTACCCACCAACACCGAGATAAAGGTTTGTACCGTGCTGATCACTGACGTGGCCACCCCTGCAATATGCCCTAATGGGTGCACGGCAAGGGAATTAAAGTTACCAAATAAGATACCAAAGCAGAAAAAAGTACTGAGCATGTACAACATGAAACTGGTGAGGCCTGCATCTGCATTGAATTGGCTGTAAACCAGATAAATCAGTGATGTACACAGCACCACCAAAAGCGCGGCGATACATAATGATTCCATGGTAAAGCGCATGACTAATTTAGAATTGGCAAACGAAGAAAACCCAATGGCTAATGCTAAAGCACCAAAATACACAGAGAAGAGTTCACCAGTGGCAAACTGCACCTGAAGAATTTGTTGAGATGAACTGAGATACCCCACAAACGCACCAAACATAATGCCCGCCCCTAGGGTGTAGGTGCGTGCTTCGGGATGCTTAATGGTTTCGATCATGCCGCGCTTAATGTTGCTTAGCGAAAACGGCGCGCGCTTTTCTATAGCTAGGGTTTCATCCAAACGGAAGTGCATCCAAACGGTGGACAATAGCGCAACGCTAAATAATAAAACAAAGATGCCATGCCAATCGGCAAAAAATAAAATAAGTTGGCCGACACTGGGGGCAAGGGCGGGCACCATGATAAACACCATCATGATAAGCGACATGACTTTCGCCATTTCTTTGCCATCGTATTTGTCGCGCATCATGGCGACGGTGACAACGCGGCAAGCGGCGGCGCCAAAACCTTGAAGCACCCGCCCCAGTAACATCTGGTTAAAATCTTGTGCAAAGATAGAAATCAAACAACCCAGCAAAAAAATACCAACCCCTAAATAGATGGCATTTTTACGCCCAAACGAGTCGGATATTGGCCCATAAACAATCAAACCAAAGGCCATACCTAAAAACACACTGGAGATAATCAGCTGTACATCATTGGGGTTTTCAACCGGAAGGTCTTGGCCAATTAAACCAATGGCTGGCAGCATGGCGTCAATGGAGAGGGCCACCATGGACATAAGGGCAGCCATGAGTGTAATGAACTCAATACGACTCGGTTGGGGTACGGACATAAAACTTCTCGATGGTTAAGACAAGCTTAGATGAAATTTGCAGAGCGGGGAGTAAAACATAGATTCATGGCCAGTGTGAGCCGGTTTCATAGGACAGTCTATTGCATTGCCTATAGTCAGCATCCCCTTAGAATTAAAAAGCATGAAAGTCATAAACGGATCTGCAGCGACTGCGCATGTCGAACGTTACGTAGAACATTTGTAACCAAGTGTTATGGTATTTTGTCATAGGAGTACAAAGGCTATGTATCTTTACATATATGCTGGGCATTTTTATTGAACAGTGGCAGTTCCCACCGTATCATTACGCCATGAAACTTTCCCTGCACCAGCGCTTGCGCAAACACAACGGCTCATTAGCCTTGCTGATGACACTGATCATAGTGATCAGTGGCAGCTTGCAGTTGGTGCATGATCAACTATTGGATCATCACCATACCGTTGACTGCCCCATGTTTGTTTTTGATGGCAGTACGGCTGTGCCTTCTGCTGCGGATACTTGTCATGCCAGCAAGCAAGCGGTTGAAGAGCATGCGTTCCATCCAATTTCTTTGGTGCTTTCTCAGCTTGAAAATCAACAAGCCCGCGCCCCACCTATCTCGCTGTAATCGTTACTATTTTAATTAATCTTGTATTGGGCTCAGCTGTGCTGCGCCTAATTTTCGCGTGTGGAATTGTCTATATCCGCATGGCAGTGCCGTATGTGTTGTATCGGTTAGGCACTGTGTATTTGTAATTAAGTGATGGAAAAGAGATTCAAATGAACGTATTTAAGCAAAATCTATTGTGGATCAGTGTAGCGAGTTTGGCGTTAACCGCGTGTGGTGGCAGTAGTTCACCGTCCAGTGAAGGGGGGCATGAGCATGAGATGTCGATTCT
>JBFEWA010000491.1:0-1701 GCA_041546605.1 Bermanella sp. | reverse complement strand
TGGATTGGCTTTGATATTAAAAATCCATTGATCCAATACCCTTAAAGCATCGTCTATGGGCAAACTTCTTATTAATTCCTTGCGCGATAAATTGTTGTCTTTTTCCATCATCCAAATCAGTTGATGCTCACTATTCCCCATGGCGTGTTCGATACGTTTACGGGAAATAAACGATGCCATGGAATGATGCATATCCAATTGATCATCCAGATAATGGCGCATATCAATAATGGGCAATTCTGCTAGTCCTAAATATACCAAGCCGGATTGATACGCCGCATTGGCCGCCGCATCATCTCCTTGGCTACGGCTGGCCAATTGTTTTTTGCCTTCGTGGGTCATATTTTGCTCACTCCACAAAGACAAGTTCCTTAATGAATCATCCCCACTGATATGCCAAAAACGCTCGTTCTGCATGTCAGCTGGGGCTTTCCAGCTGCCAATGTAACGATTCACATTTAAGAATTCATACACACTGAGCTTGCCATCCAGCAAGGATTGCAAACCATATTGCACGCCATCATTCCCCCAAAATCGACGACCCATGCCTTGGGCATCACTGCCATAAATATGAAATAAATTCCCCCAGTGACTCCAATCAATTTTTTTAAACACCGTATCATCTACTTCAAAATAATCGGCAAAAAATCTTGGGTTGTTGATTAATTGTGAAGGCCCGCGCCAACCGTTTGTGCATTCGGATGCACCATCAGGCATCTTAGTAAAATCCCCGTTCATCATGGCCGCAATGCCTTGTAAATTACCGTAGCGGTTTTTAAATCCTTGCAGCGTATTACTGCCTTCAATGAGTCGACGGTTTTCCCAGTCCTGCCATTTCTTTTGTGTACTTAACTCGTCGAAATAGTATTCCATTAATTCACAATCTAAGGCGTAGGTAACCTGCGTCACCATGTCAGGATAGGAATACAAAGGAATCGCACCATCAATGATGCCTGGATGATTTTGTGCCAGCAGATACTGCTGTATCGCCCCGCCCGATCCACCAATACCGATAGTGTAAAGGGCTTGACCATAACGAGCTTCAAATTGACGCTTCACTCTCAGCGCCGTGTCTTCGCTCAACCAAATATCATAGTGGTTGCTGGTTTGCGTACCGGTACTAAACGCGATGGCATAACCTTGCTGCAATTGGGACTCGTGCTCATACAAGATTTTATCGATATTAATGTTGCCCTGCTTGCGACCAACGCCAACACCGCCTTTGAAGCGATACAACAATTTTTGATTCCATTTACTGGCATTAAACACCTCAGGGGTATCCTGTTTGTTCACCGGAATAGCCAGCATATAGATATAACGGTTTATGGTGCCGGTTTCGATACGAATGATTTGCTGATCTTCATTCTCTAGAGTGTTGATGTCATCAACTTTTATAAAGCCATCATGCACTTCATCTTTTTTATAATATTGGATCCGCGTGGGTAGACTGCAATCTTTACTGTAACCTAACACTTCTTTGGTTTTTTTACCGTTTTCATTCAGTGCAAACACCTCAATGCCTTGACGCAAATAGTTATCCACCAAAGGCTGACCTAACTCACTGTGTTCGGTATCACAAATAAACGGATATTGATTTTCTCCAGCAAACAGTGGCTGAACTGGTCCTGCTTCATTAAGCGCAATAGGAAATGGAAAAACCTCTTGCGGGCGTTGTATGGCTCTTGGATGATCACCTTTATA
>JBFEWA010000266.1:0-4733 GCA_041546605.1 Bermanella sp. | reverse complement strand
GCCGAATTTCACATATTAAAGAATGAATCTCGGTTCGCAATAAGAAATTGGTGCGTTTGTACTTACATTACCATCCATGGCCATTATCCACACTCTATTAAGGGTTAAAGTGAGATTAATGTGTTTTTTAGTAACAAAATGTTATTAAAAACAAGGGGATGAGAAATCTTCTCCGAACAAGTATTCGGCTTTTGATGAAGTTTTAACCTATGGGCGGCACCCCCAAGCGCTGTTATAATCCGCGCATTTTATAATTGGATGCACAGTGTGAGTTATCAAGATCGATTTGCTGGTATTGCCCGTTTGTATGGGGTGGTGGCGTTAGAGCGATTTCGCAGCACCAAGGTGGCAGTTATTGGCATTGGTGGCGTGGGTTCGTGGGCAGCAGAAGCCTTAGCGCGCACAGGCTTTGGGGAAATTCACCTGATTGATATGGACGATATCTGTGTGAGTAACAGTAATCGTCAACTGCACACCTTAAGCAGTACAGTGGGACAATTAAAGGTAGAAGCGACAGCAGAGCGCTTAAAGGGCATTAATCCAGATTTGGTGGTTAAACCTATCATGGATTTTTTAACCCCCAATAATATGGCTGAGTATCTAAGTGAGATGGATTATGTGGTGGATGCCATTGATTCCGTCAAAGTGAAAGCCGCGTTAGTGGCGTGGTGTAAGCGCAATAAAGTGCCTTTGATTATGACTGGGGCCGCTGGAGGGCAGACTGACCCCACACAAATTACAGTGGGGGATTTGAATAAAACCCATAATGATCCGTTAGCGAAAAAGGTGCGCAGTTTGTTGCGCCGAGAATACGGCTATTCACGTAATGCCAAACGTAACTACAGTGTTCCCTGTGTTTATTCTACCGAGCAATTAAAGTACCCACAGCCAGATGGTTCTGTTTGCATGCAAAAAAGTTTTGAGGATGGTGCGGTGAAAATGGATTGCTCTGGAGGCTTTGGTGCCGCCACCATGGTGACAGCTACCTTTGGGTTTGTGGCAGCGGCAGCGGTTGCTGACAGGCTGGCCAAAAAAGCTAATCAAGCTTAACCATCATGGCCATTCTATTTTCTAAAAAACAGAAAGCGGATCATTTCGAAGTGCGTTCTGCCGGTGCCACTCGCCGGCTATACAGCAATGGTGTTTTGCACAGCCAATGGAATCCTAATCGCTTAATCACTGGTGCGATTTGGGATTTGTTGGTATTGCCGGGATTCTTTTTAAATGCGCCACCCAAACGGGTATTGGTGTTGGGATTGGGTGGCGGTACCGTGGTGCATTTGATTCGCCACTTTTTTCCTCAATGTGCCATTACTTGTGTTGAGCGAGAGCCCATGCACATCAAGCTTGCACGACGTTACTTTGCATTACCAAAGGATGTGGAGGTCATTGAAGGAGATGCTTATGCTGTCTTAGCTAAGCAAAAGCGCAAGCATTTTGATTGGATATTGGATGACGTGTTTCAGCATGTGAGTGGTGAGCCAGAACGGGGAACCGGTTTTGACAGCATCTTTGATTTATATGAAAACGCGCTGGCTGAAAATGGGGTGTTAAGTATGAACACCATAGGTGCGCAGCAACTTAAATCACTAAAAGCATATCGAGCTGCATTCGATCACAGCTATGTGATGCGTCACCCTCTTTACGATAATGCTATTGTAAGCATGACGCGAAATGGGCGTAGTCGGCAAAAGTTCTTTGATGCATTAATGCAGTATCCTGAGCTGGATACGCGACGCAAAACCTGTCGCTTGCAAGTAAGTATGCGTGCTCTGTAAACAATGAAACTGACCTTGGAAACAAAAAAAGCCCGAAATGAATCGGGCTTTTTTTGTTTTCAGGTATTAAGTGTTAATCAAAAATCAAACAAAGGTTAGATCTAATTTACGCGCTTGCACGTCAATGTTTTTGATTTTCACTTTTACTTCTTGATCCAATTGGTAACTGGTTTTGTCATTGGAATGACGCAGGTATACCTTGTCGAAATTTAGGCGTTCTTTGCTCTTTCTTAAATCCACAAAGCCATCAATACCAATGTCGGTGAGTTGTACCGTACAGCCACCAATATTGGTTTGTACGATGCGACCGGCAAATTCGGTTTGTGGCATGTTTTCTAAGAATTGCAGCTTCAACCAATTTTCGGCTAAGTTCACTGCTTGACGGCCTTGCAGTAAGCCACTTTGCAATTTATCAATTAAAGTCGCATCGACCTCAGGACATTTTTGCTGGCCAAGGTGTGCTTTGATAATTCGGTGAATCACTAAATCGTTGTATTTACGAATAGGTGACGTAAATGTGGTGTAACAATCGAAGCCCATACCTGTGTGTGGGCCAGCTTCTAAGCTGAACTCACTGCGGGTTAAAAAGCGGCTTAGTATGGTTTTCAATGGTAAGTCGGATGCTTTGGCCTCTACAGCTTTAATAAACGCTTTGTAGCCTTCGGCTGTGGTGAAGTCACCATCAAACTCGATACCTTGTTGCTCGATGATGGTTTTAATATCACCAATGCGCTCGGTGCGAAAACCTGGGTGCTGAATATAGATACCAGTGCCTAACGTTTGCAGGTGACGAGCGCAACATAGGTTGGCCACTAGCATGGCTTCTTCCACTAATTTTTGTGCGGCATTACGTTCGGCTTTGTAAATGCTTTGCAATTTACCGTTATCGCCAACCGTTAAATAATAATCCGCACGGTCTTCCATGATTAAATTATTTTCGTTGCGGTATTGATTCAAGGCTTGTGTGGCAAGATGCAATTGAGTGATGTGATCAGCCAAGGATGCATCTACGGCACTGGCATCACCTTCGATGAATTGCGTGACTTGCTGGTAGCTTAATTTACCTTGTGAGCGCACCAATGCTTCTTTGAATTCAAAGTTAACCACAGCGCCGGTTTTATCTAACTCAATATCACATACCAAGGCTAAACGATCTTTGTTTTCTAATAGAGAACACAAACCGTTGGATAGTTCTTGGGGCAACATAGGTAAGCTGCGGCCAGGGAAGTAAAGTGAATTACAACGACGGGCCGCTTCTTGGTCTAAGTTAGTGTTCATACCAAACCAGCTGCTAGGATCGGCAATCGCCACGCTTAAGACCCAGCCGTTATCTGTGGCTTTAGCGAATAACGCATCATCCATGTCACGGGTGTGTTCGCTATCAATGGTCACGTATGGCAGGTCGGTCAAATTCACGCGATCTTTTGCCATGGCTTCGATGTTTTCTTCAGCTAGTAATGCCAGTTCCGAGAACGTGGTTTCAGGCCATTCATGGCTGAGTTGGAACTTTTCAATGGCGTATTGGCGCTCGAATCCGGCATCGCTTAACTTGCCAATTTTGCGCACGATCTTGCCTTGAGGCTTGCCGTTTTTAAATGGGTGACGGGTCACCTCGCAGATCACCCAGTCATTATCTTCGATGTCTTCGCAAGCATCGGGTGGAATGTATAACCAGTGAGTACTGCTTTGTGTATCCGGTTCCACAAATTGGGCTTTGCCGCGTTTTTGGAAACGGCCTGTGCACAGTTTGAACTCAGTACTGATGAGTTTTTCTGGAACCGCTTGAATTTTGTCTTTGTCATCCGTGGTTTCGCTGAATTGGATGACGTCACCAGGGAAGACCTTGGCCATTTCGTCTGGGGCTAAGAAGTAGGATTCACCATCATCTGCCATGACAAAACCAAACCGACCTTGGCTACCGCGAACGGTCCCTTGTTTAAGTTTGGCTTGCTGCTGGGTCTGAATCTCGGATTTCAGGGCTTTGAGCTGAGCTAAGCTATCGGAATTGAGCATGATATAACTGCATATAAAAAAATTACCCACATGGTATCACTTTGGTTTCTGTTGGGGTACAGCCAAGGGGAGCTTGTGAGGCAGGTGAGGCAAGATTAATGAAATGAATACTTCAACTGAGAATATGAGGTGTGAAAATTGGTTATTCTTCCACCAGTGACGTGCTGTAAGTGGTGCCTTGCGGCGGGGTGATTTCAATTTGTTGAAGGACACTCAAGCTCATTAATTGATCAGTGAGGTCGAATTCGTCTCCATTTGCATTGAGCATGATGGTTCGCATAGCGCTATTGGTACGGGATGAGCCAGTAAAGATCACATGGTTATCGGATAAGACATGTAAAGAATCAAAATCAGGCAGCCAATCACCAAAGTCGATGGGCAAGAAACTAAACGTGTCGTCGTTGGTTGTGGTGTCCAACTCAGCCACGGCGAGATTTAATCCTGAGTCATAGCCTATGCAATACAAGCGGTCGTTAAACATTTGGCTTTTGCGTAAGCCTCGGGTATCACCACTTGGTAAACCAGGAATAGCGGGCAGAGGATTAAATACGTCTACTTCCGGAATAGGGCGGGGGAAAATACGCCCTCCTTGGCAGCTGGAGTTGATGAAATAGGGGTAAATATAGTCATAAGACGCGATGGTTTCGCTGTTATAAGGCAGTCTTAAACTATTAATGCGCTGAGTGTAGCCAGCATAGCCTTGGCGGATGACATTGCCATTACAGGAGAAGATGAGCTTATTAATGCCGCGTTCGGTGATTTCAAAAATGCTGCTATTGCCGGCATCATCATCCGCAACGATTAGGCTGGTATAAGGGGCCAGCAATACGGTACTCAAGCGACCTGTGACGGTCTCGCAGTCCTCTAGTAACACTCGATAGCTGTTGTCGCCGCCATCTAAATTGCGATAAATCATGATACCTGAGCGGCTCACCACGAATT
>JBFEWA010000501.1:0-1582 GCA_041546605.1 Bermanella sp. | reverse complement strand
ACAATGAAGCTGGCTACGAATACCCAAACAAAGATAGTTACGGCACCCATTAACTGACCACCAATGGTAGTACCAGAGTTAGTGAATGGCACAACCAATAGACCGAATAGACCTACCACACCGTGTACAGAGATGGCACCAACAGGATCGTCGATTTTCATCTTGTCTAGGGCAAGGATAGATAGCACTACGATTAGACCACCGATCGCACCAATGATAGTGGCTTCGAATGGTGTAGGCGTAGAAGGCTCAGCCGTGATGGCAACTAGACCGGCTAGGGCACCGTTAAGAGCCATAGTTAAGTCCGCTTTCTTGAACAGGATGCGAGCTAGGATCAGTGCACCGATTAGACCACCCGCTGCCGCTGCATTAGTGTTAGTGAACACAACTGCTACTGCGTGAGCGTTAGCGATGTCACCTAGTTTCAACACAGAACCACCGTTGAAGCCGAACCAACCCATCCAAAGGATGAACGTACCTAAAGTGGCTAGAGGTAGGTTCGCACCTGGGATCGCGTTGATTTCACCGTTAGGACCGTATTTACCTTTACGTGGACCTAGTAGTAGCACACCAGCAAGGGCAGCTGCTGCACCAGCCATGTGAACGATACCAGAACCGGCAAAGTCAGAGAAACCGAAGTCATCGCCTAGAGAGTACATACCAAATACAGATTGGCCGCCCCAAGTCCAAGCGCCTTCCATTGGGTAGATCACACCAGTCATTACTACCGCGAACGCTAGGAATGCCCATAGCTTCATACGCTCAGCAACCGCACCCGATACGATAGACATAGCAGTCGCTACGAATACCACTTGGAAGAAGAAGTCAGACGCACCAGAGTAGATTGAACCGCCTTCGAAGCCGTCTTCACGCGCGGCGAAGTCAGCTAGTACAGCTGCGCTGTCTACTTCAGTGATACCAGATAGGAACATGCCGCCGTCATACATGATGGCGTAACCACATACTAGGTACATGGTGCAAGAGATGGCGAACAACGCCACGTTCTTGGTTAAAATTTCGGTGGTGTTCTTAGAACGAACCAAACCGGATTCAAGCATGGCGAAACCAGCCGCCATCCACATTACAAGTGCGCCACATACCAAGAAGTAAAAGGTATCCATGGCGTACTGAAGTTGAAACACATTGTTTTCCATAATGCCCCCGCATTAAGCTTCAATACGTTTTTGCAAACGCAAAAAAATAAAATCTGAGTTGTTTAATTTATTAAAAATTAAACCGCGTCAGCGCCTGTTTCACCGGTACGAATACGTACGATTTGTTCAAGGGCTGTCACAAAAATTTTGCCGTCACCGATTTTGCCGGTGTTTGCTGCTTTAGAAACGGCTTCGATAACTTTGTCAGTCAACGCGTCGTCGATGGCGATTTCTAATTTCACTTTAGGCAGGAAATCCACTACGTATTCTGCACCGCGGTACAATTCAGTGTGGCCTTTCTGGCGACCGAAGCCTTTCACTTCTGTCACTGTGATGCCTTGAACGCCAATTTCAGACAGTGCTTCACGCACATCGTCTAATTTAAATGGCTTGATAATGGCCGTAACCAATTTCATATCAAACTCCTT
>JBFEWA010000471.1:0-1965 GCA_041546605.1 Bermanella sp. | reverse complement strand
GAACAAATTAGAACAATTAAAAACCATGACCTCAGTGGTAGCGGACACAGGCGATATCGAAGCCATCAAACGCTACCTCCCAGAAGACGCCACCACCAATCCATCCCTTGTCTATAAGGCGGCACAACTTCCACAGTATCGACCACTCATCGAAGAAGCCGCTCAATGGGCGCAGTCTCAATCTGGGGATTTACTCGAAAACACCTTGGATATGGTTTCGGTTAAGCTGGGCATCGAGATTTTAAAAATCGTACCCGGTTACGTTTCCACCGAAGTGGACGCGCGCTTGTCTTTCGACACCATAGCCACCGTAACTAAAGCTCGCCGCTTAATCGCCCTGTATGAAGATGCCGGTGTTAGCCGTGATCGTATCTTGATCAAGATTGCCTCCACCTGGGAAGGCATTCAAGCCGCCAAAGTGTTAGAGGAAGAAGGCATCAAATGTAACCTTACCCTGCTGTTCAATATTGCACAGGCCATTGCTTGCGCCCAAGCCAACATCACACTCATCAGCCCATTTGTGGGCCGTATTTTGGATTGGTACAAAAAAGCCGAAGGTGTAGATAGCTACCCAGGCCCGCAAGATCCCGGTGTGATTTCGGTTAGCCGTATCTATCAGTACTTTAAAGCCCATCATTACAACACCATTGTCATGGGAGCCAGCTTCCGCAATACCGATGAAATCGAATGCCTTGCCGGTTGCGACAAGTTAACCATTTCTCCTGATTTGCTGAATTCACTCAATGAAGATTCCGGGCAATTAACCCGAGTATTGTCACCTAATGACACCAGCACAGAAGCAAAATGGCCAGAGCTGACGGAGTCTCAATTCCGCTGGCACTTAAATGAAGACCCGATGGCCACTGAAAAATTGGCTGAAGGTATCCGCAACTTCACCAAAGACCTAATATCGCTGGAAGCCCTGTTGAGCAAGGAATACCTTAACGTGCAGGAGCCAGCGTAATCATGTTCAAGAACATATTAGACTGGTTCAAAGGCGCAGAAGACGCGCCCATAACAACCAATGACACAGAACGAGCAACCGCCGCGTTAATGGTTGAAGTGGCCCTTGCCGATGACGCAGTGACACAAGATGAAAAGCTGGCCTTGCCAGCTTTACTTAAAGAACACACAGGCTTGACCACCCAAGAATGCGTCAGCTTAATTGAAACCGCTGAACACGAAGTGGATCATGCGGTTTCCTTGCATCAATTCACGAGTCACCTAAACAGCGTCTTATCGTTAGAAGCCAAACAAGAACTCATCACACGCTTATGGCGTATTTCTCTGGCGGACAACCATATCGACAAATACGAAGAGCACACTATTCGCAAGATCGCCGATTTACTGCACTTGCGTCACAGTGAGTTCATGCAATGCAAACAGACTGCTCTAAAGGCCCATGAATAAAGGCATTGTCATAGCTGGCGCAACGGGCGAAGTAGGCAGAAGGCTTGCTGAAAACTTAATTGCGCGCAATCTAAACACCCCTATTTATGCCCTTGTGAGAGGGCATTCTGCGTTATTACCCGAAGGCATCACTCAAATCCTGGTGGACTTCAACCAGCTTAAAAACACCCAATTGCCCGGCCCTATTTCCATGGGATATTGCTGTTTAGGCACCACCATTAAACAAGCTGGCAGCCAACAAGCATTCAAACAAGTGGATCATGACTATGCCCTTAATTTTGCCCACTGGGTGCAATCCAAGGGTGCCACGCAATTTGCTTGTATTAGCTCGGTGGGTGCCAATCGACGCAGCAAGAACTTCTATTTAGCGGTCAAAGGTCAGTTAGAGCATGACCTAGCGCAAATGAATTGGGATCATCTCTGGTTGCTTCGCCCAAGCTTGTTATTGGGTCCAAGACAGGCATTTCGTTTGGGTGAATATCTAGGTGCGATTCTTAGCCAGTTCATCAGCCCCTTCCTGATTGGGCCACTTAAAAAGTACAAGCCCATTCACAT
>JBFEWA010000430.1:0-2476 GCA_041546605.1 Bermanella sp. | reverse complement strand
TCGCGCATGCTAGCCGCCATAAACCAAACCGTCATCCCCATAGGCGGCAGGCGCATACGACGAAGCACACGCATTGCGAAACGGTCTGCCTCGGTCTCCTGTGCGAGTGCCTGACTGGTGTTTATCTCATGATATGGCCGATGCCGGTGATGGACATGACCGAGCTCATGCAAGAGGATGAAGACCAACGCTGACTTCAGCATCTTCTGAGAAACATCGTTAACGAAGGTATCCCGCTTATAAGCATCATGCGGTACTGAAAGCGCCATTAGCGGTGCTGGTAGATCAAGATCACTGAAATCCAGTGCCGCAACATAGTCGAACACCACCTCCTTGTTACATCCAAAACGTTCGAACCAGGCCATGGATATAGAAAGATCATCGAAGAATTTGACCGACAATGTCGGAACCAGGATAACACCAGTATCTGAGTTCACTGCAAACTCAAAAGGATCTTTAGTTCGATCCCAAGGCTGCGACATCCGTACTCGTTCCAACGTCGCAAGTTCATTATCAAGGAGGTAAGGAGCGACGTCTTCAAACAACATGCCCCGAATGTTCGGAGAGTACACACCATTCGCCTGCCGCAAGTCATTCGCTGGGTACATAAGGCTGTAATCCCGTGCACTGGCGACGAGCGGTAGGACGCCAAGCACAATCAGCAACAGAAATCGCCGAGTCATGCTCATTTCGGACAACCTTTATAGGTTGAGGTGAATATGTTTCGCACCTGAAAGGGCGCGTCGCTCGTAGGTCCGTTTACTCCCAACCCTTCTGCCGGCCCCCAATCATCTTCGTTCCATACGGATAGCACCATTGCTCTCTTGGCATCTCGTATGGCAAGAGACATTTTGTCTTGCAGTTCGGGACTCGTGGACTGCTGTATTAAAAGGCGGTGGGCGCAGTTGAGCATTTCGACGGTCGTTAGAGCCTTGCTGCGCTGTTGTGGGGTCGCGATGCCGCCGGATTTACCTGTGCTTGAGATGCCGATAAACTCGCTGGTGCGAGTAATATCCGAATTGGCGCCGTCGATTGTCAGTTCTTCTTTGCCAGAGTCATGGATTACTCGGCTGACTTTTATCTCAGCAGTGATTGAATGATAGAGCAGCATGCTGCCAAAGGCAGCGAAAAATACACCTGGGCCAACGCGTGAAAGTACTATTTTGACGCCCGGAAGCTCGAGCTGCCCCCCATGAGTGCGTTCAAAAGGCAAATGAAAAAACAGCCGATAACCAAAGTATATCGAAAACCCTGCAATAACCACGGCTGTGATTCGTTCAACCATTCTCAGCAAGCTGACCGGATCCTCCATAAGATTACCCCCGAGTTTGGTAGCCGAGCTTAACATCAGCTAGACGCTCCCGCGCAAAGAGGCCCAAAGGTTCCTAAACCGAAGAGCCGTTACTTTAGAGCTTTGATGCCTTCCGGAAAAAATGACGTTAGCTTTCAACAACCGGAAACCGCAACGCGAATAGGTTCACTGCCCACCGCGCTGTCGGAACGCTGCTTGCTGGACAGTCTTCTAATTAAGAGGAATACAACCTGTTGGACCACAAGCGGCCCAACCTGGCACACTTATCACTCCACCGCCGTGTTCAATGACGTTACCAGGAGGGCTAGCTGCACCAGGTGGATACGAAGGTTCCCAGGAGGGTTGCCGTTGGGCTTGTGCGATTGCAGCCTGGCACGAAAGAGAAATCTCACGGTTCAATCGTTCACCCAGGATCAATAATTCCGGGCAACTACCACCCAACAAAGCCGTTGCATAGCATTGAGTAAATGATGCAATCAATTCCTGGTCTCTTTCAGTACACTGAGATTGCGCTCTCACAGAAAAAGAACTCAGGAGCAGACTAAGAGTTACTATGGTTGCCGGCAGCATTACTCGAAATGTCACTTTGGACATAATGCCCCCTTCAAAGTAGCCGATGTCGTTACTGCGCTAAAGGTTGTAGAAAAAAATCTTAGACGATAATTCGATGTACGTGGTTTTATTTACAAAAAATTACGAAGGTTGAAAATCTCCCCGAGCGTTTTGACTATCCACTACATGGTTCTGGATAAGCCGGACACTCGCCTAAAAACTATGTTCTGCCAGATACCCGTTCCAGCAAAAGCTACAAGAGCCATTTCAAGTCTTTGCGCCTCGGCGTTTATGTGGTGATATCCAACCTCAACCATGTGCATGTGTCTTGTTTATTCTCATTGTGGAGAAAGCCCTTTGCCTATCGTGCGAGCAGGTTGCTGCGGGTTCTCTAACCGTGAGCCACATTTCAAGAGGAGTCGAATACCCACCGCTGCCCCGCCCTCACCGTGAGATCGCTGCACTATTCAACATTCTGCAACGTCCACTCGATCAGCGCTCTGGCCAATGTATCGTTAGCGCGTCCGAAGGCGTCTATCACGGCCGATACCTGTTCACCATCAACGTCTTCCCTAACGGTGAATCGCCTGCTGGAAATGATACGCTTGCTTG
>JBFEWA010000243.1:0-5133 GCA_041546605.1 Bermanella sp. | reverse complement strand
ATTGAATAGTAACGGGATTCAACATAACTACATCCAAACCAATACTGTATTTAAATACAGTACTTTACTCTTAATATAAGAAATTGCAATTACGGCTTTTTAATCAAAAACTGTAAAACCCCATCCACTTCTTCATGGGACACTAGGGTGTAACCCAAGAACGTACAGAATTTCGCAATATCACGCTTAGTTGATGGATCTGTGGCCAGCACGCGCAGCACTTGACCTGCCTGCATTTCTTTTACTTTATTGTGCAGCATCATCACAGGCTCAGGACACATCAAGCCAGTGGCATCCAGTTCCAAATCAAATTGAGACGACATAATCACCCTATTCTCTGTAAATACTTAACCAACACAATCAGGACAAATTTGCTCGTGCAAACTTGCTCGCCAACCCTGGTGATTCATGGCGGCTACGGCATCTTGCTGCACATCCACTGTAGTGACAAATTCCAAATGATGTTTGGTCCCACATTGATCACACGTAATATCCGCCGACCTTACATCAAATTGAGCTTGCTCAGGCCCTTTACAGCGAGCGCTCCAGCCACCCAAAGGGGTAATCAACGGCTCCACAGCAACAACCGGCAAACGTAAGCTCAGTTGCTTAGCGCCCTTGATCGGTAACAGCAAAGAAGCGCCTAAACTAGGCTGCTCCCCTTTACCCTTCACATCAAACACACCTAGCTCAAAACTACTGACGCCGAGCAGTTCGCATTCGGTCACGCCGTCATTTTGAATAACAACGCGACCTGCTGGTGTGTTTTTGTACAAAATATAATCAAGCATAATGAAAAAATTGTGTCGAAGAGCCGCGCAGCATACAATTTAGGGCTGTTTTGTAAAGGGTCGATATGGGATTTCAATATTCTGCATCGACTTTATTCATTTAGATACGCTTGGAACTCAAATGCGCGCTAGCCAGTTTTTAATCGCCACCCTTAAAGAATCCCCTTCTGATGCCGTTGTCATCAGCCATCAATTGATGCTGCGAGCCGGCATGATCCGTAAGCTGGCCTCCGGTTTGTATACTTGGCTACCCCTTGGTTTAAAAACCTTACGTAAAGTAGAAAAAGTCGTACGCGAAGAAATGGACGCCGCCGGCGCACAAGAATTACTCATGCCTGCGGTTCAACCAGCGGAGCTTTGGGAAGAAACTGGCCGCTGGTTCCAATACGGCGGCGAGCTATTACGCATCAAAGATCGCCACAACCGTGATTTTTGTATTGGCCCTACTCACGAAGAAGTGATTACCGATTTAGCGCGCAACGAATTAAGCAGCTACCGTCAATTGCCGACGAATTTTTACCAAATTCAAACCAAATTCCGCGATGAAACCCGCCCACGCTTTGGTGTCATGCGCGCTCGCGAATTCCTAATGAAAGACGCCTACTCATTCCACATCGATGAAGCGTCTTTGAATGAAACCTATGAGCGTATGCATCAAGCGTATTGCAATATCTTTAATCGCCTAGGTTTAGATTTCCGCCCAGTGGCCGCTGATACCGGCTCTATTGGTGGTGCACTTTCCCATGAGTTCCACGTACTGGCTCAATCCGGCGAAGACGATATAGCGTTTAGCAATGGCTCTGAATATGCCGCCAACGTTGAACTGGCTGAAGCCCTAGCGCCAACCGAGGCACGCCCTACTGCTACAGCTGCACTTGAATTAGTGGACACGCCCGACCAGCACAGTATCGAAGAAGTCAGCCAATTCTTAAACGTAGATGCTAAATCCATCGTTAAAACCCTGATTGTTGAAGGGGAATTAAGCGAAGAAGAGATCAAAGCTGGTAAAGAGCCTGCACTGATTGCATTAGTGGTACGTGGCGATCACGATCTAAACGAAATCAAAGCGGAAAAACTCGCCGGGGTTGCTTCACCATTAGTCTTTGCCAGTGAAGAAGCCATCGTTAAGCAACTTGGCTGCAAACCAGGCTCCATTGGGCCGTGCAATCTAGATATCGACGTGATTGTGGATCGCACCGCTGCGGTATCTGCGGACTTTATTTGTGGTGCCAACCAAGATGGCAAACACTACAAGGGAGCCAACTGGGAGCGCGACGCCAAGATCACTCGTATCGAAGACATCCGCAACGTGGTTGAAGGCGACCCAAGTCCAGACGGCACAGGCACCCTGGAAATCAAACGTGGTATCGAAGTGGGTCATATTTTCCAATTGGGCACCAAGTACAGCGAAGCCCTAAACGCCACTGTTTTAGATGAAAACGGCAAGAGCGTTGTCATGTCCATGGGTTGCTATGGTATCGGTGTAACCCGTGTAGTGGCGGCCGCTATCGAGCAAAACCACGATGAACGCGGCATCATCTGGCCTGAAGCCATTGCCCCATTCCAAGTGTCTATCGTGCAAATCGATGCCAATAAATCTGAAGACGTCGTGACTCAATCTGAAGCCCTTTACAACACGCTTAAAGATTTAGGGGTTGATGTCTTCATGGACGATCGCGATAAGAAAACCAGCCCAGGCGTGAAATTCGCTGACGCTGAATTAATGGGCATCCCTCACCGTGTTGTATTCAGCGCCCGCGGCCTGAAAAACGACATTGTGGAATACAAAGCTCGTGCCCAGCAAAAAGAAGACGCCATTGAACTTGCTAGTGGTGACATCTTAACTCACGTTAAATCTGTACTAGGTCTTTAGGTATGCTGAAGCGGCTTGTTTTAATTAGCACCCTTTTGCTCAGCCACTTCGCCCAAGGTGAAGTGGACCCAGAGCTTAGGGCCTACTTAAAGCAAGCCATTCACAGCAGCAGTAGTTTTAACGACAGGTTTGATGCAGAAGTCTGGATGGTGGACATGTCGGCTCGCCTGAGTCGATACATCAAAGACAAAAGTTTTCGCATTAACTTTTTAAAGCACCTACATCACGCAGCAGCGAAACATGACCTGCCTCCAGAAATGGTACTAGCGGTCATCCAAATCGAAAGTGCTTTCAAACCTTATGCGATCTCATCTGTTGGGGCCCAAGGCTACATGCAAGTCATGCCTTTTTGGCGACATGAAATTGGCCGCCCAGATGATAACCTAATGAATCTAGAAACCAACTTACAGTACGGCTGTGCCATATTGGCCCACTACCTCAAACGCGAAAAAGGCAATTGGATTCGCGCCCTTGGTCGCTACAACGGCTCCCTAGGCAAACTCAAATACCCCACTAAAGTATTAAACGCTTGGCAAAAGCGCTGGTTTGTCCGCAGTATTTCCCAAGCATCTCTGCCTTAATTGGCAAAACCCCTCTTATTCGTCTATTCCTTAATAAGGTCAATATTAAGGACAATGATCATGCCAAGCTTGTATGAAAAAATCGGTGGCGATAAAGCACTCAATGCTGCCGTTGATATCTTTTACAGTAAAGTCATAAACGACCCTGCCTTAGCGCCCTTTTTTGATGGCATCAGCATGGATCGTCAAAAGAAAATGCAAAAAGCCTTTCTCACCGTCGCCTTTGGTGGCCCCAACAAATACTCAGGCCGCGGCATGCGTGCTGCCCACGAACGCCCAGTAGCCATCGGCCTAAATGAAAGTCACTTTAATAAAGTGGCAGAGCACCTACAAAGAACCCTGCTAGAGCTCAGTGTACCCTACGAGCTAATTCAAGAAGCCATGACAATTGCAGCTTCTACAAAGAACGATGTATTGAATTTATAACCCCAAAAAGGACTACATTTCTTTACTTTTAATTACTCAAGTTTTGCAGCAATTTGGCTGTCTTTGGCTATGATTACTTTGTGTCCGCGGAGGAATCACCATGCTAGAGAATTATAAAACCATTAAATTCAGTAAGCTTGATACCCAGCCTCAACCTATTATTCCGGATCGAGGCTATAAAGAGCTTACCTTAGACGACTCAGCAATATCGGTCATGACTGACCACCGCCTCGAAAAAGCCCCCATCTGCAATACCAAATCCAGTCTCGAAAACGCCAGCAAAAAAATGGCCAATGAAAAAACCAACATGTTATTTGTTGCAAATGCAGACGGGCAAATTGTCGGACTGATTACGTCCGCTGATATTTCAGGCGAAAAACCCATCCAGTTTGTAAATGAAACAAAAAGAAAACGCGATGAAATTAAAGTGGGACACTTAATGAATATCATTGAGAACATGCCCGTACTGGATATCCAAGATGTGCTACAAGCTAAAATTGGTGATGTATTGCACACCCTAAATGATATTGGCAGCGAATACATTTTAGTCACCACTAAAGAAGGTGATAATGTCAGTATTCGCGGTGTATTCAGCGCCCGTCAAATTGCACGCTCACTGAACATCTTCTTTAGTCCAAGCCCTGCTGCTAAAACCTTTGCAGATTACAGTCGCGCACTACAAGAAAGCCATCAAACTCACTAGGGTTAAATTAAACTAAATCACCTCAGAAATAGGCAGCCCAAGGGCTGCCTTTTTTTGTTGCCTTAATTGAGTCAACACAGGCTTTAATGCTTGATACCAACTTGTCTCCAAGTTAATCACTGCGAACTTATCAATGCGATGACCGTGAATCAACTCACTCAACTCACCTACGGTTTTTTCGGACAAATCCACATTGAGATACAGCTCGTCCATGTAACTGTCGAGCCAAGCTTCATCCAACAAAGACACCAACACAGCCTCCCACTCATCGATATTGGTCAGCGTTAAGGCCTGACATAAATCCTCACGGGTTATGCGATGGACACTGTCTGTATTTTTAAGCTGCTGCAAAATCATAAGCGCCCAATCTAGCTCACTCGCAGCAATGCCTTTTAAATTCTTTTGTAAAAATGGCAATGAGCGAACCAACTCAGCACCAATCAACACAACACACCAAGCCGTAAACATCCAAATCAAAAACAACGGCACTACGGCAAAGGCACCATAAATCAACTTATACGAAGGTGCGAAGGACACCATTTTTATAAACGCCCACTTGCATACCTCCAACAATACCGCACTAAAAACACCACCCGCCAATGCATGCTTGAATTTCACATGGCAGCTGGGAAGAAAATAATACATGGCGCTCAGAGCAACCACAGACAAAATAAGCGGCAGCCATTTAAATAAGATTCGATTTAAATTAAAAACCGAATCCACATATTCCACCCATAATGGTGAACTCAACAAATAACT
>JBFEWA010000351.1:0-3380 GCA_041546605.1 Bermanella sp. | reverse complement strand
CAAAACTTTCCCCAGAACAAGTGACATCCGACACCCTAGCCGGCGAAGCCATTACCCATGTGCTGACCCAAGCACCGGGCAATGATGCCGCAATCGGCGGCTTAAAAGTCACCACGGAAAATGGCTGGTTTGCTGCGCGCCCATCGGGCACAGAAGATATTTATAAAATCTACGCCGAAAGTTTTAAAGGCCAAGATCATTTACAGCAATTATTTGCTGAAGCAAAAGACTTAGTGAGTTCGGCTCTTGATGCATAAATAGCTTATGGTGTTGAGTGTTTTTAAAATACAGCCAATTGGCTGTATTTTTTTGCGTGTCATTTACGGGCAAGACAATAAGGGAACATTACTTAGCCAATGACTTATGGGTTTAACAGGATGGAATATTTTTAGGAAATAAATAAGTTAACAAGAAGGAAAATGGTGGGCCTGCACAGATTTGAACTGTTGAGCAGCCCAGGCTTATAAGGGTCGAGACCGCTGCGGACTTTTTAAAATAGATTTGGGAGTAAATGGTGGGCCTGCACAGATTTGAACTGTGGACCAACGGATTATGAGTCCGCTGCTCTAACCACTGAGCTACAGGCCCTTAAGTTACGTTAAAGAAAATCTTTAATCGTAATTAGGGTTATGGCGAAAGCCATAAAAAAAGAGCCTCGGATTATAAAGTCCTTGGCTCTCTTTTCATAGTCTTAAGTCTATGATTTTTAGCAGTTTTTACTCATCTAAGAATGAGCGCAAGTGGTCGCTGCGGCTTGGGTGGCGCAGTTTACGCAATGCTTTTGCTTCGATCTGACGAATACGTTCACGGGTTACGTCGAACTGTTTGCCCACTTCTTCTAGAGTGTGGTCAGTGTTCATGTCGATACCAAAACGCATGCGCAGTACTTTACTTTCACGAGCCGTAAGACCGCCAAGTACGCCACGGGTAGCGTCGATCAAACCGGTTTCGGTGGCGTGATCAATTGGGCTTGAGCCGTTTACGTCTTCAATGAAATCACCTAAGTGGCTATCTTCATCATCACCGATTGGGGTTTCCATGGAGATAGGTTCTTTAGCGATTTTCAGTACTTTACGAATCTTGTCTTCAGGCATGTCCATGCGTTCTGCCAATTCTTCTGGAGTGGCTTCGCGGCCCATTTCCTGAAGCATTTGACGGCTTACACGGTTTAGCTTGTTGATGGTTTCGATCATGTGTACCGGGATACGAATGGTACGTGCCTGGTCCGCAATCGAACGGGTAATGGCCTGACGAATCCACCATGTGGCGTAGGTGGAGAACTTATAACCACGACGGTATTCGAACTTGTCTACTGCTTTCATCAAGCCGATGTTGCCTTCTTGGATCAAGTCTAAGAATTGCAAACCACGGTTGGTGTATTTTTTCGCAATGGAGATAACCAAACGTAAGTTGGCTTCTACCATTTCTTTTTTCGCACGACGAGCACGGGCTTCACCGATGCTCACGCGACGGTTGATCTCTTTGATGTCGACAATTTGAATGCCCACACGTTTTTCAACTTGCGCAATTTTCTTCTGCGCACGTTCTAAGTCGTATTTGTTGTTGGTAACCGATTCGGCGTAGTCTTTGCCGCTGTTAGCAAGCTCGCTTACCCACTCAATGTTGCCTTCGTTACCTTGGTAAGATTTGATGAATTCTTGACGATTCATCTTACACTTACGGGTAAGGATGCTCATGATTTGACGTTCTTGTGCGCGGATGGCATCTAGATTGTCACGGGCACTGCCCACTAGGTCATCAAAGTATTTTGGTGACAATTTAATCGGTGCAAACAATTCAGCTAGTAGGCCATTTTCTTTGTCGGCTTGCTTGCTGCCACGGCCATGTTTTTCGATGGCTTTTTCAGTTTTGATGAGCTGTTTTTCGATTTCGGCCATGCGACGCTTAACTTCTTCTGGGTCTGGACCAGAAGGGGCGTCAGTGGTGTCGTCATCATCGTCAGCATCGTCAGATTCTTCTTTTTCTGCTTTGTCTTCTGCAGAAATAGGGGTGGCCGGTACAGGATCGTCATCGCTGGCATCAATGAAGCCATTGAACACGTCACCCAGACGGTTGATTTCTTCATCGGCCATGGATTCTTCAACCGCGTTTAATACGGTGCGAACAGCGCCAGGGAAGTAAGATAGAGCAGCCATTACTTCACGAATCCCTTCTTCGATTCGTTTGGCAATAACGATTTCCCCTTCACGGGTTAATAGCTCAACTGTGCCCATTTCACGCATATACATACGTACAGGGTCAGTGGTGCGACCCACATCGCTTTCAACGGCAGCCAGTGCCGCGGCGGCTTCTTCCATTGCCGCTTCATCTGTGGTGCTGTCGCCCATTAATAGGGTATCTGCATCTGGCGCAACTTCGGCAACGGTAATACCGATGTCGTTGATCATGCGGATGATGTCTTCAACCTGTTCTGGTGTGGCAATGTCATCTGGAAGGTGGTCATTTACCTGAGCATAGGTTAGGTAACCTTGTTCCTTGCCTTTGGCTATGAGCTCTTTAAGACGGGACTGTTGTGTGGCGGCCATATATACCCTGTGTTGTCCTGTACTGTTACGCGAATCGAACCCGCAATTATAGTCATCTGGTTACGGGTTATCCAGCACTGATGTGATTAAGTGATTGATAATGGGGTTAATTTTTGCCCTTTCAAGGGGCTATCCGCTTAATTGGCGGTATTTTTCCTGTTCCTCTGGGCTGAGTAATTCTAACTTGCCTCCTGCTCTGATGAGTTTGGTGTGCAAAAGGTTCAACTCTATGATGGCGCTGGCCCACTGGAACATTTGTTGGTCTTCTGATTGTAGATGCTTAAAGCCACCTTTGTTGGCCGCCTGACGAATTAATTTCGCCTTGATTTGTTTGGCGGCTTTTAGGCGCAATTGGCTTAAACAGTCTGTGGCCACTTGTTCTTGGCTTAGGTGTCCGTCGCTACGATTGTGTTGTTCGGTGAGGCTTTTGTATTCTTGGTAATGCTCGTCTGTGGCCAATAAGCTCAAGGCATCTAATAGGTTGTTTTGCGGTGATGCTTGCAGCTTGGCAATGAGCACTTGCAGTAAATGACTATAGTGGCCTTCGAAGCTTTGCAAAAAGCCCAGGTCCCCAAAGTTTTGAATCACATTGGGCGCGTGTAAAACCAAGGCGATGGCTTGTTTGATCAGTGGGTGCTCGGCCACGACGGGAGCCGATTCGGCGTGGACTTCGTGGTGGTCGCCATAGTGGTCATGATCTGGCGTGTAATGACTGTCATGGTGGCTCGGCTCGCTCACATGTTGCACACGCTGTTGTTCTCTTTGTTGCTCGCGTTGCTGCTCGCGCATCAAATTTATGTTTTCTTCCGCTTGGCCCATTTCTTTTAAATCGCT
>JBFEWA010000442.1:0-2287 GCA_041546605.1 Bermanella sp. | reverse complement strand
GTGAATCTCATAACCGCGAATTTTGATGTCTTGTGTTTTTAATGTGCCAGAGACATTTAATAAGGCTTTTTCTGATTGCAGCGTGGTTTCAAAATCTAACAACCCTAGGTTTGTGGTACTGCCCTCATGACCTTCGATGCCACCTGGGTCGTGGATGGCTTTACCTAACATTTGCAGGCCACCACAAATGCCCATGACTTTCCCGCCATATCTTAAATGCTTCTGCAGAATATCTTTCCATCCCGATTGTTCTAGCCATTCATAATCTTGGCGAACATTCTTTGTCCCAGGCAAAATAAGAAGGTCGCAACCTGCATACAGTTTAGGATCTTTAATAAACTCTAAGTTCACATTAGGGTGTAAAGCCAGTGCGTCAAAATCGGTATGGTTACTGATGCGCGGTAATACAGGTACCACCACATTTAATGTGTTGTCATGTTTGTTTTGTTGTTTTACATGAATGGCGTCTTCGGCTTCCACATGTAAGTTTTCAATGTAAGGTATCACCCCTAATACGGGTTTGCCGGTTTTTTCTTCTAACCAATCTAAACCAGGCTTAAGTAATTCGATGTCGCCACGAAAGCGATTGATAACGAATCCTTTTACGCGGTTTTTCTCTGATTCGCTTAAACAATCTAATGTGCCCACAAGATGGGCAAACACACCGCCACGATCTATGTCTGCCACAATGATCACAGGGCAGTCAGCGGCTTCGGCGAAGCCCATGTTGGCAATGTCGCGATCCCTAAGGTTGATTTCCGCTGGGCTGCCGGCCCCTTCAACGATAACGAATTCGTATTCAGATAATAGGTGTTGGTGGGATTGTAAAACCGCCGACAGCAATTGCGGTTTATGTTCGTGATAATAACGAGCATCCATATTGGCAACGGCTTTACCGTGAACAATCACCTGTGCGCCAATGTCAGTGTTGGGTTTTAATAAAACGGGATTCATGTGCACAGTAGGTGCAATTTCACAGGCCATGGCTTGTACGGCTTGGGCGCGACCGATTTCTCCGCCGTCGGCTGTTACCGCGCTATTGAGCGCCATGTTTTGCGGCTTAAATGGCGCCACAGAAAAGCCGTGCTTTTTTAGAATTCGACAAATGGCGGCAACTAAAATACTTTTGCCTGCGTCACTGGTGGTGCCTTGCACCATGAGGGTGGAATAGTTCACGGCTGTCATTCATTAAAGTAAAGCCAGTATGATACTCCCTTGTCATGTCATGGCTAGGGGCACGTAGATTTGGAAACTAATTGACGCTTAGTTCGGCACACTTTACTTGTGAAATTTCATGCAAGATTAAGCTTTCCATTTCTTGGTGGTGTTTTAAACGCTTGGCTTTTTCAAAAAAAGCACTGGCGTCTAAATGCTGCATCTTAAAAAACGCCAGCCATTGTTTGATGCGATCGGCAGCGAATTTCATGTTGCCGGATTCCACCGTGGTGCGCAGCATCCAAAGTAAATCGTTTAAGTAATCCGGCCAGGCTTGTGCCTCATGGGGTTGTGCCTTGTGGTGCTGACGAATTTGCTTAGCCAAATCCGGTGTGGCCACTGCGCCGCGCCCTAGCATGATGTCATCACATTCACTGGCTTGTTGGCAGGTAAGGTAATCTTCCAGTGTCCAGATTTCCCCGTTGGCCATGATGGGTATGGTGACGTCTTGCTTGATTTTGGCGATCCACTCCCAGTGGGCCGGGGGTTTATAGCCCTCTACCTTGGTGCGTGCATGAATGCACAGCATACTGGCGCCGGCCGCTTGTACGGCGTGTGCATTTTCTAACGCGAGGGATTTATCTTCATAACCCAGGCGCATCTTTGCGGTAAGCGGTGTGCCTTGTGGCATGGCGCTGCGCATGGCAGATAACACGCGATAAAGCGACTCGGGCTCTTTTAATAAGATGGAGCCACCCATGCTGTTATTCACACACTTTGACGGACAACCGAAATTCACGTCTATGACAGGGGCACCCAGTTCAATGCCACGACAGGCGTTGTCCGCCATGGCTGTTGGATCATTGCCTAGCAGTTGCAAATGCACCGGTGTGCCGGAAGGGGTCTTCCATTCGTTAAGCGCTTCTGGGCACAGGCGAGTGAATACTCTTTCTGGTAATAACTGATTGGTAATGCGAAGGAATTCAGTGACGCAATAATCAAATGCTTGGCTGCGGGTGAGCAGGGTACGCATGTGAACGTCTACTAAGCCTTCCATTGGGGCGAGAGCCAACTTCATAGAATCTTGAGTACATCTTTCAAAGGTGGGCGCATTTTAGCAATAAAAGCACAG
>JBFEWA010000404.1:0-2716 GCA_041546605.1 Bermanella sp. | reverse complement strand
GCACGTAACGGTATCTACTGAAGTTCAGTTAATAGAATTATTGCAATCACTGGAAGATGAAATCTCAAAGGGATTCAGACCTATTATTCATTTTGATACTCATGGAAATAAAGAGCATGGGTTGGAAATCGGTGCTACAGGTGAACTTGTAAACTGGGATACTTTAACTAATGAACTCCGTAAGCTTAATATTGCGTGCAATAATAATCTATTCGTATTTGTTGCTGCGTGCTATGGATTTTACGTCTTGAAATCCCTCGCAATTACAAAGCCATGCCCTTTTTTTATCATGCTTGGCCCATCAGATACAGTCACTTTTGGGGAGGTTGAATCATCAATTGTACCATTTTACAAGAAGCTTTTTGAAACTGGCAGTGTTGACTCTGCTACTAATTCGCTAGCTTGTCAGTTTGAATATTTTCATTCAGAACGTATGTTTGTTATTTCGTTTGCAAGATACATTCGAGAGGGATGCTCAGGAAAAAGCGGGAGACAAAGACGAGAAAATCTCCTTACCCAGACTTTTGAAGAGACGAACCTACCGAATACGAGTGAAATGAGAAAGGAACTTCGTAATAAAATAAAGCAGCAATTAGAGCCAACTCCTGAGTTGATGCAGAAAGTAGCTGCAAGATTTCTGCACGGAAAAGAGTGTTCCGTGCCATTTGACAAAGTAATGTCAGAAGCACGGAAGTCTTATGCCTAACAAGCGGGTCAAATTCGCCAGCAAAAAGCGCGGGCTTGGACCTCGCTATTGCTCTGCCACTCACCCTAATCGTTAACTGCCCTATAGATCGAGGAAGGATATCTTGGCCGACTACATTAATAAGAACATCTTAAGTCAAGCTTATATTCATGTAGAACCAACTGAGCTTGATACTGATGAGAAACTGGCTGAATTTAAAAATCACATTACTGAGTTCGCACGATCTCGCACCAATTTTTATCTGCACCCCGATGTTTCAATTGAAATAGAATTCGAGGAAGGCTCTCTTAAAGCCAGAATTACAGTAATGGGAACAATATTCCTGTTGATGGAAGGTGTTGCGAATTACCAAGATTTTAGAGAAGGGGTAAGTCTGATATATAACGATTCAAAAAGGCTAGCAGAATACATGGTTTCTGAAGCCCAATTCTTTGCGGGCTCTAAACACAATGATGTAATAAGACTTGAAGCAAGAACTGGAGTTGTCGGCTCACTGCACAAGGCAATTCAACAGCTTGAGCAAATAAAGCGTGGAGCTGGAGGCTCCATTCTGGCTAAAGATCTTGTTTCCAAGTTCAACAAAGCCCAAACTGATATTGAAGAGCTGATTGGTAATCTTCAGGAGCAATCAGATATAAATATGGTCAAAAGTGGACTTTCTGACATGGTCAAAGTGATACCTGAAAACCCAAAACCGCCAAAAGATAAAATAAATACTCCTGTAGCAATTTCAAACTACCAAAACCAAAGAAGAAAATTACGTGCATATTTCAATATCAGCAGTTAACAAGTGCATCAAGAACGCTCACTCTCGTTCGCTTAGATGCCGCTACCGCGGAGCTCCTTATGCTGGTCATTAAATTTCATTGGCAGGTGTTTATATGGTAAAGGAATTAAAGGATCATATCAACGAACATATGCCACATATCGATAAAGTATTAGCGGAGCAGAATGTTCCAATTTATAAGAGGTTTTTTATTGCGGGAAAGCTGTTTGTTGAGACTGCTATTCAGGATTCCAATTTCCAGTCTAATGAGGGATTACTTGAGAGCGAAGCATATCATGAGTATATTCTTCCTCTATTTAATGATTGGTACTATGAAAAATATGGTGATCTTGCCAAAGGGCTAGGAAATTATGTGTATTCTGGAGTTGCTCTGGCTTACGGGCAACCTATAAAGCTTAATATACCTGCCACTACAAATGAAGTTGTAGAAGAAGGTAAATTGGCGAAGATGACATTTCCTGATCATTTGCAAGAATCGGAAAACCTTGAAGATATAATTGAGCCAAAGTTTAAGCTTAGTAATATGGAAGAAAGAGCAGCTAGTGAGCTTCGATCTCAAGTTGAAAAAGTTGTTGCTTTGACACGCTCAATTAATCTAGATGTGAATGTGGCGAGTAATATAACTCAGCCCGCCTATAATATGGCTCAGGGGATATGGAGTCACTTCGAAAAAGGCATTAGTGACATACTGAGCTTAAAAAGTGAGCAGGCCTCCATAGCGTGCTGGGAGTTCCACTTGGCGATAGAGAAATCAATTAAAATATTAATTCATTCACAATCTGGCAGTAGAAAGCCTGTTCACAATTTGGATGATCTAATTGCGCATTTGAGTAAGTTTGTGAGTGGTATTGACTCATCAGGTTTAGCAGGTTTGCCTTCTGACAAAGATGCTATAAAACTGCGATATGCGGAAATAATCAAAACTCCTATTGATGCTTTTGAATATTATCTCATAGCACTTGGGTTTGTAGGTGATGTTGTTTCCAGGTTAGAGCACAAGATCGGAATCAAAAATGCGTCATTTACATTAAAAATGGCGCCATGGGCTAAATAAATTTAAAAAAGTATTGTACGGAAGAGCCGGTGAACGTCTGCTTTTGGATCAACTACAGACTACCTCTAAACATATGCCTTAAGTCCGCAAAGGTCGCAATGCAGCCCTATAAAACTGCCATTGGTCCTTTGAACAGGAGATAAGGGGTCGTACCCTTATCGGCGATGTC
>JBFEWA010000260.1:0-4799 GCA_041546605.1 Bermanella sp. | reverse complement strand
TACTCAATAAAACGGGGGCTTTTTTATTTCCTTTATGTTTTTATTTAAAATACGCCTTTAGAAAAATTCAACATCATTGGCATTATCAATTCTGCGATCACCGTGGTCACTATACACAACCTGATTACGCCCATTGTTCTTAGCAAGATACAAAGCTGAATCTGCAAGCTCTAATAATACTCGCTGGCTTATCTTTGGATTAATAATGGTATAGCCAATACTCACCGTGATAGAGCCAAATGAGAAATCATAATTCGTAACCGCTTTACGAAATCGCTCCAGAGCTGCTTCAACTTCGTTCTTTTCCAAGCGATTCACAATCACGAGAAATTCTTCCCCGCCATAGCGAAAAATAAAATCCGTATGACGAAACGTCTGCTCAATTAAGCGAGAAAAAATAATCAACACTTCATCGCCATACAAATGACCAAAGGTATCATTAACCTCTTTAAAGTGATCAATATCTAAAATAGCCACCCACGAATACTTCTTATCATCTAAAGCCTCACGCTTTGAATAGAAATCAAATACTTGATCCAAAATGATATCTAGGGTTTGACGGTTGTGCAGATGAGTAAGATTGTCTCGCTCTTTCGAATCCAACAACACCACTAGACGCTCATAAACTTGAAATAGCGCGGTAACAATAGGAATAGATTCGTGTTTTAACTTGCCACGGATGAGAACCAGGCGTCGCGGCTTTACATTCTCAAAGATATCAAGGACATGATAGGTTTGCTGATCATCGTTAATTTCGTATACACCACCCTTATGGGACATAATAATACGATTCATCAACTGGGTATTTTCATCGTCTTCACTATCATCCAACGACATGGGAAAACGTCTTAATGAATAATCCTCCCGTTTTTCAATGTCGCGAGATAGAGTGAATAGCTCATATGAGAACGCATCCTCAATCTCTTCAAATTCATTGAGCACGGCAAGTAATTCGTAAGTCAGTGAATGATACGATTTTTGTTCAAGCAATCGCAGTGACAGCGATAGCGCTGGGTTCAGCGCTTCATTGGTCATGCAGATTCTCCGGATTCCCTTCTATTGGCTAAGCATAGGAAGCAATAACCCTTTTATCCAGCAAGAGAGGAACACAAAAAAGCCCTTTCCTATTGCTAGAAAAGGGCTTCTCGGCATAAATACAGTTACAGCTTATTCAGAACCGCTTCTAAATTTTCCACCGTACGCGCCACATTGTGCAATTTATCTAAGCCAAATAGGCCAATCCGGAAGGATCGGAAGTCATCCCCTTCATCACACATAAGTGGCACACCCGCAGCCGCTTGTAAGCCAAGAGCGGCAAATTTTTTCGTATTTTGGATATCCGGATCAGACGTATAGTTCACCACCACGCCCGGAGCTTGAAAGCCTTTTGCCGATACCGACTGAATGCCACGGGCTTCTAACATGCTGCGCACGGCTTGTCCTAGCTCCAACTGCTCTGCTTTTACCTTGTCAAAGCCATACTCTTTGGTCTCTAACATGGTATCGCGAAACTGCACCAAAGCATCCGTGGGCATGGTGGCGTGATAAGCATGGCCGCCATTTTCATAGGCCTGCATGATTTGCTGCCACTTTTTCAGGTCGCAAGCAAAACTGTTACTGGTGGTGTTTTCCAATGCAGACAGGGCATTATCATTCAGCATGACTAAGGCTGCACACGGAGATGCGCTCCAACCTTTTTGTGGGGCGCTGATTAAAATATCTACTCCAGTGGCCTTCATATCCACCCAAACCGTACCAGATGCAATGCAATCCAATACGAACAACCCACCCACGGAGTGCACCGCATCAGCCACCTGTTTGATGTAGTCATCCGGCAGCATCATGCCGGAGGCCGTCTCCACATGAGGGGCAAACACCATGTCTGGCTTTTGTGCTTTAATCGTAGCCACCACTTCTTCGATGGGAGCCGGCGCAAATGGCGCTTGTGCACCGTCTTCAATTTTGCGCGCTTTTAATACGATCTCGTCACTGGGCAGTGACGCCATTTCAAAAATTTGGCTCCAGCGATAGCTAAACCAACCATTACGTATTACCAGGCACTTCTTGTTCTGAGCAAACTGACGCGCCACTGCTTCCATACCATAGGTGCCACCACCGGGAACTACCACGACGCCATCCGCTTGGTACACCTGTTTTAATGTACTGGAAATATCACGCATGGCTTGCTGGAATGTTTGCGACATGTGATTCAGGGAGCGGTCGGTAAACACCACTGAGTATTCTAATAGTCCATCTGGGTCTACCGTATTCAATAAGGCCATGAGGGCTCCTAACATAATAAAAAACCTAGGTATTTAAGAAGAAACACCGCCCTGAGTAAAGCGCCAATCTCGCAATGGCCTGTTTAACGGCCAAAACCGCCAACTCACAAGCCAGTCTGATTGATCTACACTTAATAAAGATGCATTGATATGAATTCAGGTAATCTGCAATATGCCCTCAGAGCAGGCACAAGCCACGGCACACTACATTCAACGATTTAATGACCTTCACCGTGTTGAAGTCCGTATTATCTGTGTGGCCTTGCTATTTGGGCTTTTAGTATTTGCACTGTGGGACATCCATTATCTTGGTACCTATAGCCCTGTAATCTACACAGCTCTCATCATTCGCTTCATCATCACCCTCCCTTTGTTTATTTGTATTTTTTTAATCAGCTACCGTACGCAATCCATCCCAAGACTGGACATGTGGCTCACCCTTGGCTTCTTCAGTATTTGTGTAACCACTATATTCATGCATGTTTTTTATGCTGCTCTCTATATTCAGTTAGCCATAGATAGCATCCTGCTATACGTCATCGTGGTTTACTTTGTCCCCAACTTGTTTTATTTCCAAAAAGCCTTTTTGGGTATGTCCATGATGGCTATATACATTGGTTTTCTAATGCTTAATGACGCAGAAGATTTTGCACTTATTCGTGCTTATGTGTATTTGGGTATGATTAACCTAGCGGGTATTATTCATGGCGTCAGCTTTGATCGCCAACGCCGCGCCATCTACGATAAAAATCAATTTCTAAAGGAAATGGCACGCACCGATCAACTCACTGGTGCGGAAAATCGCCACCGCTTCGATGAACGCTTCAATGATTTACTCGAGCAGGCGAGGCTAGAAAACCAAGGCATTGCGGTGGCCATAGTAGATATTGATTTCTTTAAGCAATACAACGATCACTACGGCCACTTTGCTGGTGATGAATGTTTAATCAAGGTGGCACAAGCTTTACTGCATTTAAAGCGCCATCCTTTGGATAGCTGCATTCGCTTTGGTGGTGAAGAATTCATCCTCATAAAATACGGCGTCAATTTCGAAGAAAGTGTGAGCTGGGGGCAAAAAGTCATTGCCGCCATTCATGATCTAAACATTCCCCATGAAACATCTGAATTGGATCAACACCTTACCGCCAGCGCGGGCCTCATTCATTGGCAACCTAATTCCTCCCTCACCCGCACCCAACTTATGAAATTAGCAGACGATGCGCTATATAAAGCCAAACACAATGGTCGCAACCAAGTGCACGTACATTTATCCAAAACGTAATCCATAAGTGCATCCCATGGCGGAAACTTAATAGCAACTGTGCCATCATAGTGTGATATTTTTTAGCGGTAATCATCCGCACTGGCTTAGGATCGCAATATGTTACGCAAACTTGCCTTAGGTGCCCTCGTTATCATTGTATTAGCGGTGATTGGGCGATTTTATATGGACAGCCAATCCAATCAGCGCCCTCGTGGTGCCACGCAAGTGGTGGTATTCAACGTCAAATCCGTGGCCATTGAAGAATCCCTAGAAGCCCTTGGCAGCGCCCGAGCTGCCGAATCGGTCATTTTAACCGCCAGCGTTACCGAAAAGGTAGAAGCCATCCACTTTCAACAAGGCCAATTTGTTAAACAAGGTCAAATTCTATTAACGCTGGCTGACGATGAAGAGCAAGCGCAATTAAACGCCGCCAAAGTGGAACTGGCGGAACAAAAACGAGAATACAAACGCATTGAAAATTTAGTGAAGCAAAAGTCGGTTTCCGCATCCGAGTTAGATCGCTTACAGTCGTCCATCGACACCGCCAAAGCGCGCATTGCCCAAGTACAAGCCACATTAAAAGATCGCATCATCAAAGCGCCATTTGATGGTTTATTAGGGTTGCGCAATGTGAGCGTAGGCACCTTGTTAAAACCCGGTGATGAGATCACCACCCTAGATGCCGTGAGCGAATTAAACATGGATTTTGATTTAGCCGAAATCTATCTGCCGCGCATCAAGGTTGGGCAAGTATTAAGTGCACGCAGCGTGGCCTATCCTGAGCGTACCTTTAATGGCGAAATTATCTCTCTGGATTCACGCGTCAACCCAGATACGCGCAGCATCAAAGTGCGCGCCAAAATTGACAATCAAGACCGCTTATTACGCCCAGGCATGTTATTAACCTTAGATGTCATCGATAATCAACGCTCTGCCTTAATGCTGCCAGAAGAAAGCGTGTTCATGCGCGCCAACCAACACCTTGTGTATAAGGTAAGCGATGACATGACGGTGACCGAACAAAGCATCAAAATTGGCGTACGCCAAAACGGTCAAGTGGAAGTCATCGAAGGATTACAAGCAGGCGACAACATCATTTGGCAAGGTTTACTCAAAGTGAAACCCGGCAGTAAGGTAGAAATACAAACGGAAGACTGGCGCGGAGAGCAAGCATGATCATTACCGATCTTTCCGTTAAACGCCCGGTTCTGGCTTCGGTTATCAGTTTATTGATTCTCGCCTTTGGACTCGTG
>JBFEWA010000383.1:0-2919 GCA_041546605.1 Bermanella sp. | reverse complement strand
TTCATCTAATGCATTAGCCACAGCAAAGCGCAAAAACGGTTTGTATTCGACGGCTTGAATATCCCAATTCACAGTGGCCGCTTCGAAAACCTTTAAAGCCTCAGCACTTAAGACAATGCGCTGCAATCTTGGGTTATTCGGGTGATTTTCTTGGGTAAACGCGACATTTGCCACGCTTGGCACCCCTTTTTCCATCGCTGTCATGGGTTTCCTCCAAATACGGCATCTATAACAGGTAAGTACGCAGCAATAATGTCGACATTTTTATATAATGTCAACATTTTATAATTTAGACGCTATTTATCGAAACCGCCAGTTACCGTAGAATAGCCACAGCGACACATCACAAGGAAAGACCATGGCCGATACAGCACAAGACGACACCAGCAGCGAAAACTTTGCCGGCCAGGTGGTGCATCAATTAAAACAAGACATACTCAACGGTTATTTCGCACCGGGGGAAAAACTGAAAATGGCGCGCCTAAAGGCGCGCTATCATGTGGGGGTCAGCCCATTACGCGAGGCTCTGTCACAGTTATTAGTGGAACAACTGGTGGTGGTGGAAAACCAACGGGGCTTTCGTGTGCACCCCATATCCAAAGCTGAACTGGCGGATATTTATCACACCCGAGCCCACATCGAATCCCTGTGTGTAAAGCTGGCGGTGGAGCAAGGTGATGACGTATGGGAGGCCGGCATAGTAGCCAGTGCCCAGCAACTGAAAAAAGCGGCGGCATTATTAAATGCCTCCCTATCGCAACCGTCTGACACAGAAAGCGCCCGCGACAATATGCAAAAGTGGGAAGCCCTACACCATGGTTTTCACAGCGCTATTACCTCGGGCTGCGAATCCCCTACGCTATTGGATGTGCGACGTAGCCTTTATGAAAAAGCGTCGCGCTATCGTAACCTTTGGTTAAAACAACACATGGTGAATAACCAAGTCTTCGATGCCAACCAAAAAGATCACGACGAATTAATGGATGCCCTGTTATCCCGCAACAGTGAGTTGGCCTGTCAGTTGGTGTATGAACATTTACTCGGGCCTTTCAAGTTATTGCAAAACAGCGAATTTGAATATGCCTAATTCTGTAGCCCAACCCACACCATTGCTGCAAAATTTAAAACGCCTAGCGATTTTACGTTTAATTGTATGTTGTGGATTAGGTATCGCCTTAGGGCTGATAGGATTAGAACAAACCCCAGCCTTGCAACAAACTTTGCTCTGGGGGGTGCTATTTACACTGACTTTATTAAGCCTATTAAATCTGTGGCGGGCCAAACATCATCAAGCCTTACCTAATGAGTTGTTTGCGTACTTGTTAACCGACACCCTACTCATTGCCATCTTGATGTATTTAAGTGGCGGAGCAAACAACCCTTTCATCACGTATTTATTGGTCCCCATTGTCATTAGCGCCGCCACGCTATCTTGGGCTAAAACCTGGTCGCTATGTATTTTATCCATGCTGGTTTACGGTGTTTTATTATTTTTCTACTTACCTCTACCGGCACTGGATCATCACCTTGCCCACGCAGGATTAAGTTTTCACATCATTGGCATGTGGTTTACCTTTATTTTAAGTGCCCTACTAATTGCTTATTTTGTAGTGGAAATGGCATTTGAGTTAAAAATTAAAGATAAGCAAACCGCTCACTACCGCGAACAAGTCATGCAAAATGAGCACCTCATGTTATTAGCCAGTCAAGCGGCCAGTACCGCCCATGAGTTAGGTTCTCCGCTCACGACCATTAAAATGCTTAGTCATGAATTGCAGCAATTAAATCATTTAGACACTTCCATTTTCGATGACTTAAAGCTCATTCACGAACAAGTGAATGTATGCCAGCAAAAATTAAAACATTTAAGTCAACCGCAACAACTGGATATGAGTGACACTCAGCCCATTAGCCACTTTATTCAACACACATTAGATCAATGGTTGTTATTACAGCCAAAAGCGCAATTCCAGTGGATCCCCCCAAGTGAAACCGGCCCGGATGTGCAATATCCATTAGTCATCATGCAAGCCATGATCAATTTATTAGACAATGCCAATCACGCCAGCAAACAACCCATCACCATTGAGCTGGATTGGAATACACATTCTTGGCAATTACGTATTCAAGATGACGGTCCAGGCATACAAGAAACCTTCACTATGCCCACAACACCCGTGCAATCTGAAAACGGTTTAGGCATTGGCTTATTGTTAAGTCACAGCAGTATCACTCGCATTGGCGGGAACATAAACATGCACAACAATGCCCAAGGTTGCTTAACCACAATAGAGGTACCATTTCATGTCTGATACCTCACGTGATTATTTTTTAGTGATTGATGATGACACCACTTTGCTACAAGTATTAAGCAGAGGTTTAACCCGTCGTGGTTATGACGTGCTGTGCGCAGAAAACGGCGAGCAAGCCCTTGCCCTGTGCCACCAGCATCAACCGAAATGGATTTCATTGGATCTAAAACTAGAACACGAAAGTGGCTTGCATTTAATCGCCCAACTAAAAACCAGTTCGCCTCACGCGCAAATCACCATGCTTACCAGCTATGCCAGCATAGCGACCGCAGTGGATGCGATTAAGCTAGGGGCCCATCAATACTTATGCAAACCTGTGGACATTGACGAACTGCTAAACAGTTTTGATAAAAAGACAAATGCCACAGCAAAGACCGACATTGCGGACAAACCCACATCGGTAAAGCGTTTAGAATGGGAGAAAATACAACAAACTCTGCAAGCCAATGACGGCAATGTATCCGCCACCGCTCGAGAGTTGGGAATGCACCGACGTACTTTACAACGTAAATTGCAAAAGCATCCGGTGAAGCACTGAGCACTCGGCTGTTTACACCAAGCACTCAAATACGCAAACACGACGCGCAAACGCAGTCGCTAGCGCTCA
>JBFEWA010000068.1:0-11657 GCA_041546605.1 Bermanella sp. | reverse complement strand
ATACGTCCATTATTGCGTGTGGTATTTTATGATTGTTAGGAGGATTCTCATCTTATCCCCGCTATTGTTCGTACTCGTTACTCATAATGTGAACTGATGTTCTGTGACAGGGTTAATGTCTCTACAAAACGATACAAATATTAATCAAAGGTCTTCTTGTTTTATAAATTATTGATACAAAAGATAACACCATTACAAATATAAAGAGGGTATAAAACTCAGCATGAATATAAGTGGGTTTGATGACATGAGTAATATGCAGCCTTTAACCAAATATCCCTTTTTTAGGTTAATTTCTAACGCGGAGCAGGCTGAATTGGCTTTAAGTGTATTGACGGTATACGGTAGCCCAAGAGAGAAGATGTTTCTCAAGCCTGAGGCTCTTAGAATTCAGCAAGACTTTATGCGCAGTGAAGGTCAAGCCTGCATCGTTACAGCTATCAATAGGTTGCTAGCGGCTTATTTAGACACTTATGGTGAGTTTAGCGATCAGCTGACGATATTTTTAAGTAAAAGTTTGGTGCAACAAAGATTGGAAAGGGCAAATTAAGCAGGCATGCTTAAGTCTTGTGAACCTAAATAAAAAAATGGTGGGCTTACCCACCATTTTTTATGTGTGCGATCATGAAGATGCTGGATTAAGCGTCGTGAAACGTCTCGCAGGCATAAAGAGTATTTTCCATTAGGGTGGCAACCGTCATAGGGCCTACACCACCAGGAACCGGCGTGATATAGCTGGCGCGCTCAGCGGCTACGTCAAAGTCTAAGTCGCCTGCCAATTTGCCGTTATCTAAACGATTGATGGCTACGTCGATGACGATGGCACCTGGTTTGATCCAGCTAGAATCCACGATGCCACGTTTGCCAACCGCCACAATTAATAGGTCGGCTTGCTCAACATGGTGTTTTAAATCTTGCGTAAAGCGATGACATACCGTGGTGGTGCTGCCTGCTAATAAAAGCTCCATGGCCATTGGGCGACCCACAATGTTGGATGCGCCAATGATCACGGCGTGTAAGCCTTTCACATTTAGCTTGTAGTGATCCAATAGGGTCATGATGCCAGCTGGGGTACATGAGCGCAGGGTAGGGATGCGCTGGCATAAGCGGCCCACATTGTAAGGGTGAAAGCCATCCACGTCTTTTTCTGGGTTGATGCGCTCTAATACCTTGGTACTGTCTAAATGAGCAGGTAATGGCAGTTGCACCAAAATACCATCAATAGTCGGGTCGGCGTTTAAGTCATCAATTAGGCCGAGCAGGGTGGCTTCATCTGTGTCACTGGGTAGGTCGTGACCCACGCTGTGAATACCGATGGCCTCACAGGCTTGACGCTTCTTGCCAACATAAACTTGGCTGGCGGCATCACTGCCCACAAGGATAACAGCCAAGCCTGGGGCGCGTTTACCGGCGTCTTTACGTGCTTGGATACGTTGAGCAACTTGCTCCTTGAGGGTGGCGCTTACGGCATTACCGTCGATGCGTTGTGCACTCATGGCTTTCCTACTGGTATGCATATAAAAAATTTGCGCAATTTTCGCATGGATCGTTTGTAATACAAAGTACCGAGATCAAATCTTATGAAATCTTGGAACTTCTTGTTTTATATAAAAATTTTAGAAAAAAGAGTTGACGAGTTAGGTTCGCATCCGTAATATGCGCATCCACTTGGTGAGGACTACTGCACTGAGTGACAACCGCAAGGTTGTGTCAGACGTCTAAGTTATTGATTAGACAGATGAAGCGCCCGTAGCTCAATCGGATAGAGCATCGGCCTTCTAAGCCGAGGGTTACAGGTTCGATTCCTGTCGGGCGTACCAAGCCTTTGGTAGAAGTAGTGTAGTGGTGACCGTAGCTCAGTTGGTAGAGCGCAGGATTGTGATTCCTGTGGTCGAGGGTTCGATCCCCTTCGGTCACCCCATTTGCGGAAGTGGTGAAATTGGTAGACACGCCAGATTTAGGTTCTGGTGCCGTAAGGTGTGAGAGTTCGAGTCTCTCCTTCCGCACCATTTATTCTCTCGAATGAATGGTGATTTTTAGATCTACTATCTTCAACTCGTTGAGTTGGCCTCGTTGTGCGGGGGTGGTGAAATTGGTAGACACGCCAGATTTAGGTTCTGGTGCCGCAAGGTGTGAGAGTTCGAGTCTCTCCCTCCGCACCATTTAAATTTAATTTAAATGCCCTATCTTTTTATTTTTAATTCTTTTGTCCAGCCGTGATACCAGTGAATAAATTCATTTTTTGGTTTGGGTTTGGATATTAAATATCCCTGTAAATGAATATAGTCATCTAGATTGTTGAGATATGTGAAATCTGCATAGGTTTCAATGCCTTCGGCTACTAAATCAATATCAAGGCTCTTGGTGATTTCTAATAATGTGTTCACGATAACTTGTGAAAAATAATCACTATGAATATCAGTGATAAGGCTTTTATCGATTTTTATTTCGGTAAAAGGCAAATTCAATAGCTGGTTAATGTTGGTGAAGCCCGTCCCAAAGTCATCCAATGCCACGCCATAGCCTTTCATTCTGAAGCGACTGATGTTTTCTAGTTGGTTGGCGTTTATCAAAGCAAACTCTTCGGTTATTTCGATCACCACGTCTTCTGGTTTGATATAAAGTTTTTTGAAGGCATCATCTATGATTTTTGTGATTTCGAGATCTTCAAGTTGTACCGGGGAGAGGTTGATGGCAAGGGTGAAGTTGGTTTGGATTTTTTGCTTGATCTCTTTGTATTCTAGGGCCGCTCTTTCGATTAATTTGATGGTTAGAAGGTTGATGAGGCCGTGTTTATTGGCAGTTGGGATGAACTGCATGGGGGAGATAATCCCTTGATTGCCTGGTCTGTCTATTCTGGCAAGGGTTTCAACACTTTTGAGTTCATTGGTTTGCATATCCACTTTGGGCTGGAAATAAGGGATTAGCTGGTGTTTGTCTATGGCCTCTTGTAATTCGTCTTTACTGAGCTGACACCTAGGGACGTCAAAGCGCTCCATGAAGCATCGATATTTATCCAGCGCTATTTGTACCTTCTCTTCGCTAATGGGTTTTTCAATGCTACCTATCAGGCGTACGTGATTCTTTTGTGCAACCTCGCTGGCTAGGCGGATGATTCGGTAATCCATACTAGAAGCAATGACGATGGCCCCTTTGTAGTGGTGGCTTCCGAGGTGTCGGATAAGCTCTACACCATCCATATTAGGCATATTGAGGTCGATGAAAATTAGGTTGTACTGCGTGGGATTTTCTTCGATGGCACTGAGTACCGCTTCGCCACACTCGCATTCTAATATCTGGTTGTGGGTTAGATCGTCAAGAATGGTGTGTAGTACTGCGCGGATGCTTGCAGAGTCATCTACTATGATCATGCTTGATGTCTTGCCAATTGGCATAGAATCGATCCCAGTCCGTGTTGTTTCTTTAAAGTCTAGCCGGTTTTGCAGGAAACACTCCCGAAATTGGATTTTGTTTAGAAGGCGGCTGTAAGCCGCCTAAGGTTGATTATTTTTGTAATCTAGCAAGTAGGCTGGAAGTGTCTAGTTGGCCGTGTCCCTGGGCTTGTAATTCGCCGTAAAACTGGTCAACAAGCGCAGTGATTGGCAGGCTGGTGTTGCGGTTTCGGGCGCTATTGAGACAAATACCCAGATCCTTTCGCATATGATCTACTGCAAAGCCAAAGTCATATTCTCCTTTGTTCATACTTTCATGGCGGTTAATCATTTGCCATGAGGAGGCAGCACCTTGGCTTAGGGTGGCCATAACTTTGTCCATGTCTAAGCCCGCCTGTTGACCAAAATGCATGCCTTCGGCTAGCCCTTGAATCAGTCCTGCCACACAGATTTGGTTGACCATTTTTGTGAGTTGGCCGTTGCCAATTGGGCCCATGTGGGCAAAAGATTTAGCGTAAGCTTGAGTGAGTTTTTCGGCCCGCTGAGCAGGGTAGGGGTCGCCACCGCACATGATGGTGAGTTGCCCGTTAATGGCCCCTTGCTGACCGCCGGAAACCGGTGCGTCCACATAGTCGATTTGCAGGTCGCTTAATTGTTTGTGCATGCGAATGGCCAGTTCGCTGCTGGTGGTGCTGTGATCAATGATGAGGCTGCCGCGAGCTAGGCTTTCATGTGCGCCATTGGTTCCAAAGATGAGTTGTTCTACGTCTTGGTCGTTGCCTACGCATAGAATTAATACTTCACTGTCACGACAAGCGTCTTTGGCGTTGAAGGCAATATCGCAATGCTTATGATTTTTTAGCCAGTTTTCTGCTTTGGCTTGGCTGCGATTATAGATGGTGAGTTCGTGGCCTTGCTTGGCTAGGTGGTCCGCCATGGGGGCGCCCATATTGCCAAGGCCGATAAATGCTATTTTCATATTCCGTTACATTGTTGTGTGAGTGGGTTTATTTTATCCATAAAAAAAACCGCGCTGCTAGGCAGGGCGGTTTTTTATTGTCACTGTTGCTTACAGTGTCACGCTATCCATTACTTTTTAGGGTAATCGCGTTTTGCGTGGCCAGTGTAAAGCTGACGTGGACGAGCGATGCGGTATTCGTTGCCGATCATTTCGTTCCAGTGTGCAATCCAGCCAGGAGTACGGCCAGTTGCGAAGATTACAGTGAATAGCTCAGTCGGAATACCGATGGCTTTTAGGATGATACCTGAGTAGAAGTCTACGTTCGGGTATAGGCCGCGAGCTTGGAAGTATTCGTCTTCAAGCGCGATCTTCTCAAGTTTCATAGCCATTTTCAGTTGCGGATCATCCTCTAGGCCAAGCTCAGCTAGCACTTCGTCGCAAGTTGTCTTCATCACTGTAGCGCGTGGGTCGTAGTTTTTGTAAACACGGTGACCAAAGCCCATTAGACGGAATGGATCATTCTTGTCTTTGGCTTTCGCAAGGAATTCGTCGATGCGAGACTCATCGCCGATTTCATCTAACATTTTCAATACAGCTTCGTTTGCACCGCCGTGAGCAGGGCCCCAAAGTGCAGCAATACCAGATGCGATACATGCGTATGGGTTAGCACCCGTTGAGCCAGCCATACGTACTGTAGATGTAGAGGCATTTTGTTCGTGGTCAGCGTGTAGTAGGAAAATACGATCCATAGCGCGAGCTAGAACAGGGCTAATTGGTTTTTCTTCAGCAGGTGTATTGAACATCATGTGAAGGAAGTTTTCTGAGTAGCTTAGCTCGTTACGTGGGTACATGAATGGTTGACCCATATTGTACTTGTAAACCATAGCGGCAAGCGTTGGCATTTTCGCGATTAAGCGGTGTGCCGCGATTTCACGGTGCTTAGCATCATTGATGTCTAAAGAATCGTGATAGAACGCTGAAAGTGCGCCAACTACGCCAACCATAACGGCCATAGGGTGAGCATCGCGACGGAAGCCATTGAAGAAGTGGGCTAGTTGCTCATGCACCATGGTGTGTTGAGTGATGGTGCTAACGAATTTCTCTTTTTCTTCGGCGTTTGGTAGCTCACCATGAAGAAGCAAGTATGAGGTTTCGAGGAAGTCTGAGTGCTCAGCTAGTTGCTCGATTGGGTAACCACGGTGTAGAAGTACACCTTTTCCGCCATCAATATAAGTGATTTTAGATTCGCAAGAAGCGGTGGAAACAAAGCCTGGGTCGTAAGTGAACTTACCAAGAGCGGCTAAGCTGCGAACATCAATTACGTCTGGGCCGATAGTGCCTTCGTAAATTGGCAGTTCTAAGGTTTCATCTAAACCGTCAATTTTTAACTGCGCCTTTTTGTCAGCCATGAATGGCCTCCTATCTGCTATTTCTGATACTGGTATTCTTTCAAATACCCTTAAATGTCGAGCAATGAACGCTCTGTACCGTTGCAAAGACGGCCAACTATAGAGCCAAAATAGTGATTGTCAATTCTTGACCATAGATCGTGGTGTAAGTTTAGCCAAACTGTCCAAAGAATGATCTATTATTAACCGGTATGCGTAAATTACAGCAAAATACCAAGTTTAAGTTTAGGAGCTTATTTGTATTTAACAAACACTGTGTCTATAATTCGGCGCGTTTGCGAAGGCACTAAAAAGACCCGTAAGTTCGCATTTTTATTAGGAAAAATGCACAACAAGCGAGCCTGCCCACATAAGCTCGCCTCATTTTGAGGCGTGAGAGAGAGTGTAGAGAACCGTGAATCAACAACGACCAATAAATCTAGATCTGACTAAGTTCAGTTTTCCTTTACCTGCATTAACATCTATCACCCACCGTGTTGCGGGCGTGATTTTGTTTGTAGGCATCATTTTCCTTCTGTTTGCTTTAAGTAGTTCGTTAGAATCTGCTGAAGGTTTTGCAGCAACGAAAAAAGCAATGACTACCGGCTTTGGTAGTTTTATCACCTGGGGCTTGCTATCTGCTTTGGCTTACCATTTTGTAGCGGGTGTTAAGCATCTTCTTATGGACCTTGGCATTGGTGAAACAAAAGAGAGTGGTTTATACGCTGCGATCTTTACGATCATCGCCTCTGTTATTCTTGTCATCCTTGCGGGAGTTTGGGTATGGGCGTAAGTGTAACTAACTTCAGTCGCAGCGGTTTGTCTGACTGGATTATCCAACGTTTCTCTGCAGTTGTTTTAGCTGTATACACGGTTTTCATTGTTGGTTATTTATTGGCTAACCCTGGCCTAGAATACGCTCAATGGGTAGAGTTTTTCTCTTGCACTGCTGTGCGCATTTTCACTCTCTTAGCATTAGTTTCTACGGTTGCCCATGCTTGGATTGGTATGTGGACCATTGCTACTGATTACTTGAAGCCAACTGCTCTTCGTTTTGTTTTCCTACTTATTTGTTTCCTAGCGATTTTTGTTTATTTCGTTTGGGGCATTGACATTATTTGGGGTGTATAAGTAATGGCAACTAGAATTCGCACAATGACGTATGACGCCATCGTAATCGGTGGTGGTGGTGCAGGTATGCGTGCTGCACTACAGCTTACAGAAGCCGGTATCAAAACCGCTTGTGTAACCAAAGTATTCCCAACGCGTTCTCACACTGTATCTGCGCAAGGTGGTATTACTTGTGCAATCGCATCTGACGATCCGAACGACGATTGGCGCTGGCACATGTACGATACCGTTAAAGGTTCTGATTACATCGGTGACCAAGACGCGATCGAATACATGTGTAAAGTTGGCCCTCAAGCCGTATTTGAATTAGACCATATGGGTCTGCCTTTCTCTCGTACTGCAGAAGGTCGTATTTATCAGCGTCCTTTCGGTGGTCAGTCTAAGAACTTCGGTGAAGGTGGTCAGGCTGCTCGTACCTGTGCGGCGGCTGACCGTACTGGTCACGCTCTACTACATGCCTTGTATCAAGGTAACATCAAAGGCGGTACTACTTTCTTAAACGAATGGTACGCAGTTGATTTGGTTAAAAACCAAAACGATCAAATCGCAGGTGTGATCGCTATTTGCATCGAAACCGGCGAAACCGTTTACATCAAAGCTAAGGCAACTGTTCTAGCTACCGGTGGTGCAGGTCGTATCTATCAATCTACCACTAACGCATTGATCAACACGGGTGACGGTATGGGTATGGCACTTCGTGCTGGCGTACCGGCTCAGGATATGGAAATGTGGCAATTCCACCCAACCGGTATTGCAGGTGCAGGTGTACTTGTAACAGAAGGTTGTCGTGGTGAAGGTGGTTACCTAATCAATAAAGATGGTGAGCGTTTCATGGAACGTTATGCCCCTAACGCGAAAGACCTTGCTGGTCGTGACGTTGTGGCCCGTTCTATGGTTATGGAAATCCTTGAAGGTCGTGGCTGTGGTCCAGAAGCGGATCACGTATTCTTGAAGCTTGATCACCTAGGTGAAGAGACTTTAAACGCGAAACTTCCTGGTATTCTTGAGCTGTCTCGTACATTTGCTCACGCTGACCCAGTTAAAGAGCCAATCCCAGTTGTTCCTACTTGTCACTACATGATGGGTGGTGTGCCAACTAACATCGGTGGTCAAGCCATCACACAAGACGAAAACGGCAACGACAAAATCGTTGAAGGCCTATATGCAGCAGGTGAAGCGGCGTGTGTATCCGTACACGGTGCTAACCGTCTAGGTGGTAACTCACTACTTGACTTGGTTGTATTTGGTCGTTCTTGTGGTCTTCAAATTGAAGAAAGCTTCAAGCAAGGTTTCGATTCAGTTGACGCTCGCGAAGAAGACATTGAACGTGCAATGGCTCGTTTAGATCGTCTAAATAACTCAACTTCTGGTGAGAACGTTGCCGACGTTCGTAAAGATCTTCAGAAGTGCATGCAGCTTTACTTCGGTGTATTCCGTGAAGGCGAAGCCATGCAGAAAGGTCTGCAAATGCTGAAAGAAATCGGTGAGCGTGTTAAAAACGTTTACTTGGAAGACAAATCAGCTGCATTCAATACGGCCCGTATCGAAGCGCTTGAGCTTGAAAACCTATACGAAGTGGCACTTGCAACCGCAATTGCTGCTGAAGAGCGTAAAGAATCTCGTGGTGCCCATGCTCGTAACGACTTTACTGAGCGTGATGATGAGAACTGGTTATGTCACTCATTGTACTTCCCGCAAACGAAGACTATTGGCAAACGTGCCGTAAACTTCGCGCCGAAGACTATGGACCCATTCCCACCAAAAGAACGTAAATACTAAGAGTGGGGGAGAGAGAATATGTTGCAAGTTAGCGTTTATCGTTACAACCCAGAAACTGATGCTGCGCCATACATGAAGGACTATCAGGTTGAAACTGATGGTAAAGATTTGATGGTGCTAGATGTTCTAGCTCTGGTAAAAGAACAAGATCCTACTCTAGCGTACCGTCGTTCTTGTCGTGAAGGTGTGTGTGGCTCTGATGGCTTAAACATCAACGGCAAAAATGGTTTAGCTTGTGTGACGCCTTTATCTGAAAGTGTTAAGGGTAATAAGCTAGTATTACGCCCGTTGCCAGGTTTACCGGTTATCCGTGACCTAGTAATTGATATGAGTTTGTTCTATCAACAATTTGAGAAAGTGAAGCCTTTCTTACAAAACAATACACCAGCGCCAGCGATTGAGCGTCTTCAGAGCCCTGAAGAGCGTGAGAAGCTAGATGGTTTGTATGAATGTATCCTATGTGCATGTTGTTCAACTTCATGCCCATCATTCTGGTGGAATCCGGATAAATTCATCGGTCCTGCTGGTTTGCTTCAAGCATACCGTTTCTTAGCGGATAGCCGTGATACTGCGACGCAAGAACGTCTAGATGGTCTTGATGATCCGTTTAGTGTGTTCCGTTGCCGTGGCATCATGAACTGTGTGAATGTATGTCCTAAAGGGTTAAACCCAACCCGTGCAATAGGCCACATTCGCAACATGTTGTTGTCGCGTGAAATCTAAGTAAATAAAAGGGGCTATATGCCCCTTTTATTTATTCGTTGTGTGCATTTGAAATAAAATACGTCAAGCATGGCGTAAAATAGTATAAAAAAAAGGCCCACTAGCATCATATTTGCTAGGCTGTTATAAAGATACCAACAGGGAATCGGGAAACCCCCGTATTATTTGAAAAACTTCGGACCTCACCCGGTCATCTGTCGATCCACAGCAGGGAAGTTTGGAAAGTAGTGCCCCTAGACATTATTTAAAGGTGGTTTTGTCATGCACGAAGGCTCGATGGAGCAGCTATGGAGTACATCCCAACTGGCTGGTGGGAATGTTGCCTACATAGAAGAGCTATACGAATTATATTTAACAGACCCTAATGCGGTCTCAGAACAGTGGCGCAGTTACTTTGCGACCTTGCCCAGAGTAGAGGGAGGTGGCTTAAATGACATCCCGCACGCCCCTATACGTGAGCAATTTGTTCTCATATCTAAAAATCAGCGTCATGCTGGTAGCGTAACTCAAAGCCAGGTTTCAAGTGGCTATGATCAAAAGCAGTTACGTGTTTTTCAACTTATCAATGCTTACCGCTTCCGTGGACATCAGCATGCCAAGCTGGATCCATTGGGTATTATGGAGCGCGAGCAAGTCCCCGATTTAGATCTTCGTTTTCATGAATTATCAGAAGCTGATATGGACAGTGTTTTCCAGACAGGTTCTTTGTTCATTGGTAAAGAAGAAGCCCCGCTACGCGAAATCATTGAAGCGTTGGATAAAACTTATTGCCAAACCATTGGTGCTGAGTTCATGCACATTGTTGATACGGCTGAAAAACGCTGGTTTCAACAACGCATTGAAAGTGTGCGCGCCAAGCCTGAATACAGTGATGAGGCTAAAAAACATTTATTAGAGCGTTTAACCGCGGCTGAAGGCTTAGAGAAATACCTAGGTTCTAAATACCCAGGTGTGAAACGCTTTGGTTTAGAGGGCGGTGAGTCTTTAATTCCGATGATGGATGAATTGATTCAACGCTGCGGCACTTATGGTGCCAAAGAAATCGTAATTGGTATGGCTCACCGTGGTCGTCTAAACGTACTGATTAATACTCTGGGTAAAGCCCCAGCTGATTTATTTGATGAGTTTGATGGTAAGGCTCAGTTTGACCATTCTGGTGATGTGAAATATCACCAAGGTTTCTCGTCTAATGTATTAACACCAGGTGGTGAAGTGCATTTGGCTATGGCATTTAACCCTTCTCACCTAGAAATCGTTTCACCTGTGGTTGAAGGTTCTGTGCGTGCACGTCAAGATCGTCGTGGCGACACAATTGGTGAAACCGTGGTGCCTGTGGCTATCCATGGTGACTCGGCTTTTGCGGGTCAGGGTGTGGTTATGGAAACCTTCCAGATGTCACAAACCCGTGGTTATAAAACCGGCGGTACGATTCATATTGTGGTCAACAACCAAGTGGGTTTCACCACTAACAAGCGCGAAGATGTGCGTTCTACCGAATACGCAACAGACGTTGCAAAAATGGTTCAAGCACCGATTCTGCATGTGAACGGTGATGATCCTGAAGCCGTATTGTTTGTCACTCAGCTTGCTGTTGATTACCGTAATGAGTTCCACAAAGACGTGGTGATTGATTTGGTTTGTTATCGTCGTCGTGGCCATAACGAAGCGGATGAGCCATCAGCCACACAGCCATTGATGTATAAAGTCATCAAAAGCTTGAAAACTACTCGTACCTTATACGCCGAAACCTTAAATGAAGCAGGCGTGGTAACGGATGAAGACAGTAAAGCCATGGATGAAGATTACCGTAACGCTTTAGAAGCGGGTAAGCACGTGGTGAAAAGCTTGGTCACTGAACCTAATACAGGCATGTTCGTAAACTGGGCCCCGTATTTGGGTCACGATAACAGCATTACTGTGAGTACTGAGTTTGATTTAAAACGTCTGCAAGAATTGGCAAATAAAATCCAAGATGTTCCAGAAGGCTTTACCGTTCAGCGTCAGGTAAACAAAATTCTAGAAGATCGCCGTAAGATGGCAGCTGGTGCATTGCCTATTAACTGGGGTTTTGCGGAAACCATGGCTTACGCCACCTTGCTGGACGAGGGTTATCCGATCCGTTTAACCGGTCAAGACGTGGGCCGTGGTACGTTCTCCCATCGTCATGCGGTTTTACATAATCAAAAAGATGGTGCTTCTTATTGTTCGTTGCAGAACATGGCAGAAGATCAGCCTACTTATACCATCCATGACTCTCTGTTGTCTGAAGAAGCAGTGTTAGGT
>JBFEWA010000270.1:0-4682 GCA_041546605.1 Bermanella sp. | reverse complement strand
GGTAGAGCCTCATCTTGAATCACTTGATTGAGTAAGTGAGTCAGCTCTGCAAACCCTTGGGCGGCCACGGCGGCCAGTAGGGCATCTTTATCTTTAAAGTGATGATACGGAGCGGTGCGTGAGACACCCACCACTTCGGCCAGTTTGCGTAACGATAATCCAACGATGCCTTGGTTGCGAATGATGTCCATGCTGGCATTGAGTAATGCCTGCCTTAGGTTGCCGTGATGGTAAGGGTGATTGGCGCTGGTGGTGGACAAATCCATCGTGTCTTTGGTCATGTTACACAGAAGTTCGTGGTTGGTCGTTGCAGTGTAAACTCAATCTTGACAATGTCAAAATTCCTGTCTATCTTGACGGTGTCAAAATAACAACAAATCGAGGTTTCCATGGAATTCAAAAGCTTTGAAGTAAGCATCGAGCAGCATGTGGCGCATATACAGCTGTGTCGCCCAGATGCTTTGAACAGCATGAATGTGGATTTTTGGTTAGAGTTGCCTGTGTGTGTGAAAGCCCTCGATGCCAGAGGGGATGTGCGTGTGATCGTAGTGTCTTCCACGGGTAAGCATTTCAGTGCAGGTATGGATCTTGGGGTGTTCTCTAATACCAAGTCTGTGCCTATGACGGGTGACCCGGGTCGCATGGGGGAAAACTTACGCCGCGTGGTGATGCAACTTCAAGCGTCATTAAGTGCGTTGGAAGAAGTGCGTATTCCTGTGCTTACTGCTATCCAAGGGGGCTGCATTGGCGGTGCGTTAGATATGGTGTGTGCCAGCGACAGTCGGTATTGCACGCAAGACGCCTACTTCACTATCAAAGAAACCGAACTGGGCATGACCGCCGATGTGGGTACGCTGCAACGCCTGCCTAAACTCATGCCTCAAGGGGTGGTGCGAGAGCTGGCTTACACTGGGCGTAAACTCTCCGCGCAAGAGGCGAAAAGTTTGGGTTTTGTGAATGAAGTGTATGACAGTCACGAAGCGTTACTGGATGGGGTTATGACCATTGCACAACGCATTGCGCAAAACTCGCCACTGGCGGTGGCCGGTTGTAAAGAGATGTTGAATTACAGCCGCGATCACTCAGTGGAAGACAGCTTGAAATACATGGCCACGTGGCAGTCCGGTATGTTCCGTCCTAACGATATGATGAAAACCTTTGCGGCAAAAGCCAGTGGAGCTAAACCTGAGTTTGAAAACATTTGGCCGGTGAAAGGCTTGTTCGAACAATAAAGGTTAAGCAATAAATGGCTATCCAAACAGATGATATGTTTGGTTGGCCATTTACAGGGAATTCCATGTAAAATACGCTTTTTTCTCCATGGATTGGACATGAAAAACAGTTGTGATTATCACCCGCTGCATCCCGCCCGTTGGCAGTGCCAGCAATGTCATAGTTTTTACTGCACCAGCTGCATGCCGGAATTTGGGCCCCGTTGTCCAGATTGCACGCACTCTTTAAGAAATCTCGGTAGCAGTAATGAAATCGAACCGTTTTGGAATCGAGTTTCTACTTTCTTTAAATACCCATTCAAAGGACACAGTTTAATCGTGGTTATTTTTAGCACGATTATTTTGTCTCGCACTGAAGAAACCCTATCCTCAGGGCTAATAGCTCTGGCGGTTATGTCTTTTTATATTTTGTATTCCTTTAGTGTGCTTAAGCACATGGCGAAAGGGGAACTCACGCCGCCTCATCTGATTACCGCGTTTGATGGCAATATCAAAATATTTCTTAAATCCATACTGTGGATGGCGGGTCTTTGCTTTATTGGCGCTAGTGGCTTTTTAGTGGCCCAATGGTTGGGCTGGATCAGCATGATGTTTGTTTTATTTTTATTTCCTGCCAGCGCCATTATTTATGTGCATGAATCCTCTGTGGTGAATGCCATTAATCCTGCTCGGTTATTGGGTTTTTTCTTAAAGACACACATGGGGTATTTGATCTTATTTGTGCATTTAGTGCTGATTATTATGGTGATGACGGCGATACAGGACTGGATCATCAATAAAGAGCTGCCTAGCGTTGTGTATTCTGCGGTAGTGAGTTTCTTCTCGGTGTACTCATCTATTGTTATTTATGCCTTATGCGGTTATTTCCTGCTGCAATATCAAAGAGAGCTGGGTCTGTTCGCTATTGTAGAAGGAAGTGAAATAATTGAAGCGGATGCATTATGTAAGGTTAAGTTACGTCTTAAAAAAGGCGATTACGATGGCGCATTGATCGAACTGAAAAAATTGAGAGAAACAAATAAATCACCAGAGCTTGAGTATTACTTGTGGGATTTACTTCTGCAGTTAAAGCGGTTTGAAGAGTTGTCGTTTAATGCAGACAATATTTTAAGACGGTTTTTATCAACTAAAACCTTCGCTGAAATTAAGCCTTTTGTGGTGTATTTGTTAAATACTGGGGCAAATAAGATTACCGAACTGCCTGTTAGAATGCAGCTTGCCAAAGCTCTGCATAATCAACATTTAAACAAGTGGGCCTACTTCTTATTGAAGGATGTGCATAAAACCCACAGGACCGATCCCGATTTAGTGAAGAGTTTAACCTTGCTGGCGGATGTGGCGCTGGCCATGAATCAGGATAATTATGCCAACAAGATCCTCTCATTCGCCTATGGCATAGCAAATGAGAGTGAAAAGGATACCATAACAGCGAAGCGTGCGGTGTTTGCTTAGTTAGTTGAATGCCCATACTGAGCAAGCAAGGCTTGGTAGTGTTGAGCCTTCATGGGTTGCACGCTTTCTTTTGCGTAATCAATCAAGCCTTGATACATGAGCCCTAAGTGTTCTTTGAAATAGGACGCCTCTTGTGTTTCAAGTAACGCCTCTATAAAACCATATTGCTTATCCTTTAACGCTTGATTAATTATGAGTGTTAATTGCTTGTGATTAATCTTCTTTAAATTCTCTACCTTGCGCACAAACTCAGACAAGTGTTGCCACTGCTCAACGGATAAGGCATCGCGGTGATGTTGAATGAGCAGGGTCATGGTTTGTAGAAAACCCTTGGATGAATCGTCCATCTTGTAAAGATGATAGAGATGATCTAATAAGAATGGCTTATTTGGGTAACCTTGCCATAGCTTGATGAAGCGTTTTCTTGCCTGTTCAAATTTTAAATTTTCTATCAGTGTTAGGGCGCTTTGATAGTCATGTTTGAAATTGGCTTCTGATTCCTCTTTTATGGCTAAGCTATCTTCTGTGGGCTTAAGCCATGTCTGTCTAAATAAAAATGCCAGCGCACCACCGGAAACCAAGCCACCTATGTGCGCAAAATAGGCTACCTGGCCGTTAAGATTAATTGAGTATTGGATGAGTTCGTTTGCAACCCAGATGGGCAGAATGATGAGTGCAGGAAAGCGAAAATAGCCAAAGGCGACACCTACAAAGTAGAAAAATCTTATCTTTTGAAACCCATAAACACCGACAAAAATCCCCATTAATCCGGATATGGAACCAGAGGCGCCTACTAAAGTGACCATGCTGCCTTGCTCAACCATGGAAAAGGTAATGGCACTGAAAGCCCCGGTTAACAAATACAGAATTAATAGTTTGATCTGGTTTAATACCCTTTCTAAGCCAAAACCTAAGATAAATAATATGAGCATATTGCCGAATAGGTGCCCCCAACTGCCATGTAAGAACTGATAGCTAAACAAGCTGTAGACTTCGAATTCAGCAGGGATGAAACCATAGGCGTAATTACTGAGTTTTTTTATCTCGTTTTGATAAAACTCTGCACGAGCAGTTTGCCACCATTCACTGTCTGACTCTTCCCATACTGTATCCTTGTAGTAATCCAGAAAGGCCACAAACTCTAAATTCAGTGCCATGTCTGCTGCGATGGCTTTAGGCGCATCTTCTGCTAACGCTTGCTTGATTTCTTGCACGTATTCTTCAGGGAAGAGTGAAGGGTTGCGCTCTATGTAATCGATATAGTGAGGCGCTTCGGCGTGTGGCAGTACCGTGGCTTGATAATGAGAGATAATCTCTTCAATACGTTCATGATCTTGAAGTTGGTACGATATGTAGATTAAACAATTAAGAATAATCAGGCTGAGAGTGAGCACCGGCGGCTTGCGCCATGAAAGCGTGTGCTGAAAAGGCAGAATAAGCATGTGAAGTCCATTTACATGTAAGGGCCTAGTATAAAAAAATATGCGCCATAGCAAAAGCGTATGTGGACATTACTTGATTAAGTTAAGTGTATTTTATTGATTTGAGGGTGTATTTCCTTCAGCGCAAAGACTCATGGTGCTGGGCTTTTTATATATAATTTCGTTTAATGGAAGAAGGCTTTTGATGGTGGATATCTAAGTGTGAACGGAATGCTTTCGAAAAGAATATGGCTGACACTGTTGCTGTGCTGGGTTATGTCCATATCCTCGGTCTTTGCCCAAGATTCTGTATTTATTCCCGATTCTGCATATAACGATGCTGGGTTCAATTTGGACTCCCCTTGGTACATGGTGTCTGCCATTCAGCTTGGTTTACACAGCCTAGAGAGTGATAACGAGGAGGTGAATTTAACCTCGGTGGGCGAAGGGGTGTATCTTGCCGTTGGGCGAGAAGTGCTACCAATTATGAGTTTTGAAGTGGCTTTAGATTTTTGGTTTAACGATGAAGAGGAGGAAGATCCAGTGGATCACGCGTTGCTGCATGATTTTCATTTTG
>JBFEWA010000074.1:0-10783 GCA_041546605.1 Bermanella sp. | reverse complement strand
TGCGCCTACTTTGGCATCGCTAATGTGAGTTAAATCCACAGTTAGCATGTCCATGGACACGCGACCTATGATGCGGGTACGTTGTCCGTTTACGATCACAGGCGTGCCGTCTTTGGCATGGCGTGGATAACCATCGGCATAGCCCATGGCCACTGTGCCCACTTTAGTAGGTTGATCACAAACAAAACGATGACTGTAGCCAATGCCTTCACCGGGTTGTAAATCACGAATGGCAATCACTTCAGACGTTAATGTCATTACCGATTGCAGTTGATCTGCAAGTGGGTGTGACGCTTCAAACGGCGTAGCACCGTACAACATAATGCCTGGGCGCTGGAACTCTCGGCGAGTGACATCATGGCCCAGTGTGGCTGCGCTGTTTGCGATACTCACAGGAGCATCAATGTTGCGAGTGATTTCGTCAAAACAATTAATTTGTTGCGCATTTACCGGGCTAGAAAAATCATCTGCACTGGCAAAGTGGCTCATTAAAACGATGTCATTCACTTGCGGCAAGCTGCGTAGGCGATCATAGGCCAGTTGATAATCCTGTGGCTGTACACCAAGGCGATGCATACCGCTGTCCATTTTTAGCCAGATGTTAATTGGACTGTGTAGTTGGCTGCGTTCGATGATATCGATTTGCTCTAAACTGTGCACGGCACACCAAAAGTTTTGATCGCTAATAACCGGTAATTCGTCTTCGGTAAAAAAACCTTCTAACAATAGAATGGGTTTTTTAATGCCCGCTTCGCGTAATTCTAATGCTTCTTCAATACACGCCACGCCAAACGCGTCGGCTTCGCCTTCTAACGCGAATGCTAATTTAACCGCACCATGGCCATAAGCGTCGGCTTTAATAATGGCGACAGCTTGTTGTTCTGGGGCAACGGACTTTGCCAAACGATAATTGTGTCGAAAGGCTTCTAAATTAATGGTGGCAGTAGCGGCTCTACCCATGGTACTTCTCTCATACACCCAAGGGTGCAAATACTTCAAAGAATCACGGGGATGCTTGCATCCCCATGTGTTAGTTTTTTACAGAGCCATGATGGCTTCGATTTCAATGTCCGCATCTTTTGGTAATGCTTTTACGGCATAGGCGGCACGAGCTGGATAAGGCTCGGAGAAATATTGGCTCATCAATTCGTTCACTTGGCCAAAGTATTTTAAGTCAGACAATAAAATGGTCATTTTGGCGAAGTTAGAAAGATCACCGCCAGCGGCTTCTGCTACGGCTTTAAGGTTCTCAAAAACTTGTACCGCTTGTGCTTCAAATGATTCGGTTACCATTTCCATGGTTTCTGGGTTTAATGGAATTTGACCAGAAAGGTAAACCGTATTACCCACTTTTACCGCTTGAGAATAAGGACCAATGGCCGCTGGTGCTTTTTCTGTATTGATAATAGTTCTGTTGCTCATGATGTTTCCTTAAACGTGTCGATCAACTAAAAAATATTGAGCGCATTAAGCGTAATAGCGCTCGATGGATAAACCTTCTGGGTCAATGTCTGGTTTTTTGTGATTGATGATGTCGCACACAAATTTTGCAGAACCCAATGACATGGTCCAACCCAGGGTGCCGTGTCCGGTATTTAAATACAGGTTGGAATATTTAGTGCCGCCCAATACTGGCGTGCTGTCTGGAGTCATCGGGCGCAAGCCTGTCCAGAATTCCGCTTTGGTCACATCCGCGGCACCTGGGAACATATCTTGAATCACAAAGTCCACACTGGCGCGACGTTTGGTTGGGCATTCCAAATTGTAAGACGCAATCTCTGCGGTTCCGCCTACACGAATACGATCTTCAAATCGGGTTACCGCCACCTTGTAGGTTTCATCCATGATGGTGGAAATTGGCGCGCGACTTTCGTCTTCGATTGGCAGTGTGAGTGAGTAACCTTTAATTGGGTAAATAGGCACATCAATGCCCACGGTTTTTAGGATTTGTGGCGAGTAACTACCCAATGCGCATAGGAATGCATCGGCGATCACGGTACCGGCATCTGTGGTGACACTGGTGATTTTACCGTTGGATTCATTCAAACGCTCGATGCGAGTGTTCATCATGAAGTTCACGCCTAGTTTTTCACATTCTTTGGCTAACGCTGTGGTGAACTTAAAGCAATCACCGGTTTCATCGCCCGGTAAACGCAGACCGCCCACAAACTTCTCTTTCACATTGGCAAGAGCGGGCTCGTATTCGATGCAGCCATCCATATCCAGGGCTTGGTGATCAATGCCTAAGTCTTGTAACACCTTGATGTCTTTTTGCAGGGCGTCCACTTGTTTTTGCTTGCGGAACAATTGCAAGGTGCCACGTTGGCGCGCGTCATAGTCGATGTTCAGCTCTTTGCGGATATCCACAAAACAATCACGGCTATACTCAGCAATGCGCAGCATACGAGCCTTGTTGGTTTGATAGGAGCGAGTATTACAGTTGGCCAGCATCTTGGTCATCCAAGATAGGGTGTAACCGTCTAGTTCTTTCACGTTAATCATGAACGGGGCTAAATCTTGCAGCATCCAGCCAATGGCTTTTAAAGGCACACCGGGTGCTGCCCATGGGGAGCTGTATCCCGGAGAGATCATGCCTGCGTTGCCATGGCTGGTTTCTTGGGCCACAGAGCTTTGACGATCAATCACCGTTACTTGATGCCCAGATTTGGCTAAATACCAAGCGCTGGCCACTCCTAAAACACCGCCACCTAATATCGTAATGTGCATGATTGACCTCTAAAGCCCTATTATTATTCGGAATTGGTAAAGCCTAGTTTATTCCAAAATAATGAGAATAATGCTTTGATTTTTGTCTTTAAAAAGGATAAAACACTGACTTATATTAAAAATGCAGTGAAAATGGTGATTTTATGAAAGGGGCCAAAAAACGCGAACTGGACCGGCTGGATATGAACATTTTGCGCACATTGCAAAATGATGCCCGTATTAGCTATGTGGATCTGGCTGAAAAGGTGGGTTTAAGCTCCACGCCGTGTATTGAACGGGTGAAGCGCTTGGAGAAAGACGGCTACATAGAAGGCTATTACACCCGTTTGAACCCAGAGGCCCTTGGCTACAGCATGCTGGTGTTTGTTGAGATTTCGTTGTCTTACCAGTCGCCGGATGCCTTCCAAAAGTTCAATCAGGCGGTGACCAAGCTGCCGTATATCTTGGAATGTCACCTAGTTTCGGGGGATGCCGATTACCTGATCAAAGCCCGTATTGATGGTATGTCTCAGTATCGAGCCTTGTTGGGTGACATGCTGTTAACCCTGCCAGGGGTGAAACATTCCAAGAGTTATATCGTTATGGAAGAAGTGAAAGAGACCCAAGAGTTGCCGTTAGAATTCGTGGCAAAAAAATAGAAATCCCAGTTAGGCCTTGCAATCAAGGTCTTAGGGTTTATGATAAAAAACATGAAAGCACATATGACGTTACTAACTAATTCAACACTCACCTGCATGGGCAACCTTGCGGGCGTTGCTGTATTGGTTAAACAAAATGTCATGAAAGTCGCTTCTTATTGGTGTTCTGCTGCCTTTTATTTTGGCTATTTTAGCCAGCAGCTGGGCCACCGTTAACGCTTTCATCAGTATTAACAGGCAGCCCGGCAATATCAGCCGACTGCCTAAGAAACCCCGATTAGCAGTCAGCTGGTCGGGGTTTTTTTATGGCCCAATGGGCAAACAAAAAAGGGGGATTTAAGCAAAAAGGAATAAACCATGACTTCAACATCCATCGCAGTGCAATCCACTGACACCTTAATGGCGCCCGCCTTGGCGGTGCGAACGTTACCGTCACCTGTGGCACTGAAAACTCAGCTGGTGTTAACCCAAGCCTTGTCGCAGCAGATTGACGCACAGCGACAGGCGGTGCGCGACATTCTAAGCGGCAAGGATAAAAGGCTGTTGGTGATCACTGGCCCGTGTTCACTGCATGATGAAGATGCCGCATTGGAATATGGCCGCAAGCTCAAAGCCCTAAGTGACAAAGTCAGTGATGAGATGCTCATTGTGATGCGTGCGTACGTGGAGAAACCCCGCACCACCACAGGCTGGAAAGGTTTAGCCTATGATCCAGAACGAGACGGGGTGGGGAATATTGAACTGGGCCTCACGCGCTCCCGTGCTTTGATGTTGGCGTTAATAGAAATGGGTTTGCCGCTGGCCACCGAAGCTCTGAACCCTATGACCATGATGTACCTGGACGATCTAATCACCTGGACGGCCATTGGTGCGCGCACGGCAGAGTCTCAGATTCACCGCGAAATGATCAGCCACTTGGGTATGCCTGTGGGGATTAAAAACGGCACCGATGGCTCCGTGGATACCGCTGTAAACGCTATGATTTCAGCCAGTCGCGCCCATCACTGTTTAGGGGTAGATGCCGCAGGCAATATGGCCATGTTAGATACTCCGGGTAATCCAGATACTCATGTGGTGCTGCGCGGCGGTCGTAACCTGACGAACTATGACGCCCACAGCATTGCTCAAACCTTGGCGCAACTGCATGCCGCACAAAAAGAGAATCAAATTCACCCTAAGGTGATTGTGGATTGCTCTCACGATAACGCGCAAAAACAGCACGAGCGTCAATTGCATATCGCCATGGACGTGGTGCAGCAAAAGCGTGAGGGGAATCATGGGATTAGCGGCATTATGCTGGAAAGCTTCTTAGAACCGGGCAAACAAAGTATGGCGGGTTGCAATAATGACGGTTGCTTGAAATACGGCTTGTCCATTACCGACCCGTGTATTGGTTGGGCCCAGACCGAGACGTTGTTGTTGCAGATGGCGCGAGTTTTAAAAGCTTGAGGCAAGAAAACAGCGGATACGCAGTGTATCCGCTGAGTATGTTATTGATCCATGGCCGCTTTATACACGCTGGTGCGAGGCTTAGCGAAGACGCGTCTTAACATGGGCTCAAATTCGCTCATGGGCAGGGTGTCGTATTCAGGGTCAAACGCTGGGTTATCGTAAAGGGCACAAAACTCTTTGGTGCGCTCATAACAAGGGTGCTGCAAGAATTGATCGCGCATGTTTTTATCCATGCCTAGGTATTCAAAAAAGTAATGGCCTTGGAAGATGCCGTGGTGTTTCACCATCCAATGGTTTTCTTCGCTTACAAAAGGCTGCAAGATAGCGGCAGCGATATCTGGGTGGTTAAAGCTACCCAGGGTGTCGCCAATGTCATGTAATAGCGCGCAAATCACATACTCTTCATCACGCCCATCACGCAGCGCACGGGTAGCCGTTTGCAAACAGTGTTGGTAACGATCAATGGGAAAGCCCCCAAAGTCACCATCGAGCAATTTTAAGTGATCCATGATGCGATCTGGTAGGGACTCGCTGAAGTGTAGAAACTGCTGTTTGATGTTATCCCAGTCTTCTTGGGTACTGGCTTCTAGGCTGGTAAAGCTGGATTGGCTCGGTGTGTTATTCATAGGGGGCTCCTTAACATCTTATTCACAGCATAGTGCAATACTTGCCATAGTATGACTGTCACTTAGTTTACAAACTGGCCATGTTTGGCCGAAAACAGGAGATTTGTGGCCTAAGCCAACACTGGGCGGCTTGGGGAGTAGGCATAGCAGGGGATTATTTTTCACCGCCCCCCATTACGCAATGCGGGCGATAGGCATATAATACCGGCGGATTTTTTGAGCAGAGTTAGCACAAGATGCCTAAAGCAAGTGAAATTAAAAAGAATATGGCCATCGACTATAACGGTCGAGTTTACATTGTTCGTGATATCGAGCGTTCGGTTCCTCAAGGCCGTGCCGGTGGTAGCTTGTACCGCATGCGCATGTACGATGTGGTAACCAATGCCAAGCTAGATGAAACCTTCAAAGATTCTGACATGTTGAATCTTGCGGATTTGGTACGTCGTCCATCTATGTTTTCTTACGCCGATGGCAACGAATACGTATTCATGGATAACGAAGATTACTCCTCTTACAGCTTGAACAAAGAAAGCATCGAAGACGAGTTGTTGTTCATTGCCGAAGACACCCAAGGCATTATGGTGTTGTTGGTAAATGGTCAGCCAGTGGCATTGGATTTACCGTCCACGGTGGAATTGGTTATCGAAGAAACCGACCCATCCATCAAAGGTGGTTCTGCTACAGCGCGTACGAAACCTGCCCGTTTAACCACAGGTTTAACCGTACAAGTGCCTGAGCATATCTCAACTGGCGATCGCATTAAGATCAATGTAGAAGAGCGCAAATTTATGGGTCGTGCAGAAGCCAAGTAATGGCTTTTGGATGTAACCAAAAAAAGCGCGAAAAAAAAGGAAGGCTAAGCCTTCCTTTTTTTGTGCGTCATGTTTTAAGTTTCGCTTTAGAAACCTAGTTTGTCACGCAAGTTGTAGTAGAACGCGCCCATGGCAGTAAATGGTACACGGAAAGTGCGACCGCCTGGGAATGGGTACTGAGGCAAGCCTGCGAATACGTCGAAACGTTGGCTGTCACCTTGAATCACTTCGCTTAGTACTTTACCAGCAAGGTGGGTACAGGTTAGACCGTGGCCTGAGTAACCTTGGGCGTAGTACATGTTTTTGCCAATACGACCGAATTGAGGCAAACGCATTAGAGTCAGTAAGAAATTACCGGTCCAAGCGAAGTCCACTTTGGTGCCTTTTAGTTGAGGGAAAGTTTTCAACATGTTTGGCACGATCATGGATTCAATTTTCTTCGGTTCGCGGGCACCGTAAGTCACACCGCCGCCGTAAATTAAGCGACCTTCGTTAGACAGACGATAGTAATCCAATAGGTAGTTACAATCTTCTACGCAGTTATCTTGTGGCAGAAGATTTTTTTGTTGTGCTTCGCTTAGTACTTCTGTGGCAATCACCTGAGTACCACAAGGAATGGCTTTCGATTGCAGTTTTGGAATCAAGCCACCTAGGTATGCGTTACCCGCTACCACGATGAAGTCACAGGTCACGCTGCCGTTGGCTGTGTAAACCACTGGCTTGTCGCCTTCTTCGATGCGAACCACTTCGGAATCTTCAAAGATTTGACCACCTAAGGATTCAACCGCTGCCGCTTCACCAAGGGCAAGGTTAAGTGGGTGGAAGTGACCGCCGGATTTATCTAATAAACCGCCTGCGTAGCGATCAGAACCAATGTGTTCTTTGATTTTGTCCGCGCTTAGTAATTCAAGATCGGTATGTCCGTGAGCTTCCCAAAGGGCTTTTTTGCCTTCGAGTTCACGTAGTTGTTTGTCGTTACACGCGGCGAAAATACCACCGTCTTTTAGGTGACAGTCGATGTTGTATTGCTCGGCGAAACGACGAATGATTCTGCCGCCTTCAAACGCCATTTTACCCATCTCGGTGCCCACTTCTTTGCCGTAGTGCTTTTCGATGAAATCGATGTCACGGCTGTAAGAGTGAACAATTTGACCGCCGTTACGACCTGATGCACCAAAACCAATGCGCTTGGCTTCTAATACCGTCACTTTAAAGCCTTTTTCAGCTAAGTGAATGGCAGTGGATAAACCGGTAAAACCTGCGCCGATCACACAGATATCTGTGGTTACATTACCGCTTAAAGAGGGGCGCAAATTCTTGTCGTTGGCCGAAGCGGCGTAGTAAGAAGTTGTATGTTCTGGAGCTGTCATTTTTCTACCTCGACCTAGGGGTTCTACCGACATAACTAGGTTAGTCATTTAAGGCAATAAGCTTAGGATTAAGCTCGATTTTGTTATGGTGTAACGATACTGCTCCCCCCACCATGCTGGATATACCCATCAGGGGATATTTTGGCTAAAAACGCATATTGGCCAAACTGACATGAATCCATATGGACTCAGGCGGATCAAAAGCGAGCCGGTAAGACTTGTCAATTGTTATGACGCAACCAAGGTTAATAATAGGCGAAATCCTAGGTTTTGCGGGCAGTGAGGCGTTTGCTACTCAATTTGCGTTGATGGGGTTGTGTCTTGCAGCTGAGTTCTCGCGTCTATTAAGCACTGGCTAAATTGTTCGATAATCATTTGATTAGAATGACTGGTGCGGTAAATGGCACTGAAGGTATTGCTGTAACCATAATGGGATGACAGCACAGGTTTGAGCTGTTGCTGTAACCCCCAGTTATTGACTAGGTGATTGGGCAGCATGCCCAAGTACTTGCCACTTAATATAAGAGTGGCGCGGGCCTCTTGGTGATGGGCTTTTGCGTGCTTGTTCCATTTCAGCATGTCTGGGTGCATTTCACGACCGGGCATGAGGCGAGGGGACTCCACAAACTTATAATCCAGTAAGGCATCGGGAGTGATGCTGGCGTCGTCTTGCTCGAATAACGGGTGGCCTTTGGCGCAGTACAACAGCATTTGTTCATCAAATAAGTTGATGCGCTTTAGCTCATCAAACTCTTGGGTGAGCACAGTGATTCCGATATCCACTTTTTTATCCAATACCGCAGTGGTGATTTCGTCGGAACTCATGGTGCTGATGTGCACATTCACATCCGGCGCTTGGTCGCTGAACAGATCCAATGCGGTGACGATGCAGGAATCATGGCCTCCTAGCATGTGCTCAGCAAAGCCTAGGTGTAATTGGCCTAACAAGCGGTTATGGCTATGGTTGATGCGATTGCGAAAGCTATCCAGAGCCCCTAATAAATCCAAGGTGGCCTCATACACCACTTGGCCGTGGGTGGTGAGGCTGAAACCACTGCGGCCGCGCTCACACAGGCGCATATCCAAGCGTTTTTCCAGATCGGATATATAGTTAGAGATAGTGGAGTTAGCGAGGTTGAGCTGAAGCTCGGCAGCGGTGAAACCACCGGCCTCCACCACGGATTTAAATACACGCAATAGGCGTAAATCAATGTCGGCCAATTGGCCGGATATGGCAGCTTTCTTTCGACCCATGGTTCACCTGATGCATAAATGGGTTGTATTTGTATATTTAAATGTAAAGTCTATTAAATCATTATATAAACAAAAGAAACACTGCTTTATAAATGTCTTATTAACGAAAGGGCGTTAAGCCATAAGGAATTCACATGAGCATTCAACTAAACAACCCAAGTCTATTACAGACCCAACTCTTCATTAACGGCCAGTGGTGTGATGCCGATAGCGGTAAAACCTTTGCTGTGGTTAACCCGGCAACCGGTGAAGAATTGGCGCAAGTAGCGGATGCTGGTCAGGCTGAAACCCTTCGTGCCATCGAAGCAGCCAAGGCGGCCATGGGTGCTTGGCAAGCTGAGCCAGCCAAGGTACGTGCGGCGATTCTAGAGAAATGGCATGACTTGGTTATGGCTAACCAAGCGGATCTCGCCAAGCTTATGACATTAGAGCAGGGCAAAACCCTAGCGGAATCCACAGGTGAAGTGGCTTACGGCGCGTCGTTCATTAAATGGTTCGCCGAAGAGAGCAAGCGTATTTATGGTGATGTACTACAAGGCACACCGGATCGTCGTGGCATCGTGATCAAGCAGCCTGTGGGCATTGTGGGTGCGATCACCCCTTGGAACTTCCCCAACGCCATGATCACGCGTAAAGCTGCCCCTGCATTGGCAGTAGGCTGCGCCATGGTATTAAAACCAGCGGCTGAAACCCCGTTGTCTGCGTTGGCACTGGCTGAGTTGGCTAAGCAAGCGGGCTTGCCAGATGGTTTGTTCAACGTAGTGGTGGGTCTAGACGCACCGGCCATTGGTGGTGAGCTGACCTCTAACGTGGATGTGAAAAAAGTGACCTTCACGGGTTCTACCCCTGTGGGCAAGTTATTGATGAAGCAGTGTGCCGATACGGTTAAGCGTACATCTATGGAGCTAGGCGGTAACGCCCCTGTGATCGTGTTTGACGATGCGGATTTAGATGCAGCGGTTCAAGGTGCTTTGGTTTCTAAGTACCGCAACTCTGGTCAAACCTGTATTTGTTCAAACCGCTTGCTAGTACAAGAAGGCGTTTACGATGCGTTCGTTGAAAAATTCACAGCTGCGGTGAAGAACTTCAACTTTGGTAACGGTTTAGAAAACGGCACGACACACGGTCCAGTGATTACTGAAAAAGCCATGAATGACATTCATGCCAAAGTTGAAAACGCAGTAGCACAAGGTGCGGTTGTGGCCACTGGTGGTAAACCAAAAGGCGGCAACGGTTATTTCTATGAGCCAACAGTGTTGACCAATGTGAACGACAGCATGCGCGTGTTCCGTGAGGAAATTTTTGGCCCAGTGGCACCGATCTTCAAATTCAAAACCGAAGAAGAAGCCATCACTATGGCCAACGATACAGAGTTTGGCTTAGCGGCATATTTCTACAGTGAAAACTTGTCGCGTATCTGGCGTGTGGCCGAAGGCATTGATTACGGCATGGTGGGTGTAAACGAAACCATGATCAGTTCCGAAATCATTCCATTCGGTGGCGTCAAAGAATCTGGCCAAGGTCGTGAAGGTTCAAAATACGGTTTAGACGATTACTTAGAAGTGAAATACATCTGTATTGGCGGCATCAATAAGTAATTTTTAAAAACAACAACGGTCACGAGCAATGCTCGTGGCCAATTTTAAAACCAGTCTGGTTTATGGAAGCGCTATGAGCACCATTATTTATCCAACCACAAACTTGAAACACACCGAAACCCTAACGGTTGAAAGGGGCGAAGGGGTTTATATTTATGACAACAAAGGCAACAAGTACATTGAAGGTCTAGCCGGTCTTTGGTGCACGTCTTTGGGTTATGGCAACAAAGAATTAATCGAAACCGCTAACGAGCAAATGAGTAAGTTATCTTACTCACACATGTTCGGTGGTAAGACTCACCAAGT
>JBFEWA010000258.1:0-4820 GCA_041546605.1 Bermanella sp. | reverse complement strand
TCAAAGTTCTAGTACAGTTACTTCTGTGGTGGTTGGCCTTGTGGCTGGCGGCTTACCCATTTCTATCGCTATTCCTATGGTAATGGGTGCCAACATTGGTACCACCATCACCAATACCTTGGTGAGCTTGGGCCACGTTCGTAAGAAATCTGAATTCCGCCGTGCATTTGCCGCGGCCACGGTGCATGACTTCTTTAACCTAATGTGTGTGGCGATTTTCCTACCATTAGAAATCCTTTTCGGCTTCTTAGAAAAAGCCAGTGCTTATTTATCCAGCCACTTAATTGGTGCGGATTCCATGAGCATGAAGGGTTTTAACTTTATTAAGCCCATCACTAAGCCTGTGATCAGCGAAGTGAAATCATTATTGGGTGTGTTGCCTGAGAAGGCCGCCGCCATTACCTTGATTGTACTGGGTATCGTTTTAATCTTTGTATCCATTACGATCATTGGTCGCGTGTTGCGCGGTCTAATGGTGGGTCGTGCGAAGAAATTACTTCACGCAGCCATTGGTCGTGGTCCTATTACCGGTATCGGCAGTGGTGCACTTGTGACGGTATTGGTTCAGTCTTCTTCTACCACCACTAGCTTGATGGTGCCGTTGGTTGGCTCGGGTGTGTTTAAGCCTCGCGATATCTATCCATTCACCCTAGGTGCTAACATTGGTACTACGATTACGGCGCTATTGGCGGCCACTGCCTTGTCTGGCCCAGGTGCGATTGTGGGTCTACAAATTGCGCTTGTGCATTTGATGTACAACTTATCGGGCGTGCTGGTTATTTTCGGATTGCCGTTCTTAAGAGAAATACCACTGAAAGCCGCTGAGCGTTTAGCGGAAGTTGCGACCAAGCGTCACTCTCTGGCTGCATTGTATGTGCTGAGTGTGTTCTTCTTGTTCCCAGCTTTGTGTGTATTTATTATGTCTAGCTTCAGCTAAGGAGAGAGCAATGGGTAAGAAACGTATCAAGGAATTGCAAAAACAGGTCAAGGAAGCGAAGGCCACTTTAGCGGAATTAGAGAAAAAGCGTAATAAGAAGATCTTAAAGGCACAGCACAAAGTGATTGAAGATCTTGAAAGCATGATCGACGAAGAAACCCTACGTCGTGAAAGCTTGATCGAGCTAAGTGAAGAAGCCTTCCAAGAAGCGAAAGAATTAATGGAAGGATTAATTCAGAAAGTTAAAAATCTTGTGAAATCTGAAAAGTAATCACAAGTAAAAAAGCCCCTAAGTGGTTATTCACTTAGGGGCTTTTTTTATGCCTAGGGTTCTACAAAGACATAAACCATTGTTTGTTGGCTGGGTGTTTGAAACACATGTCGGCCGCTAATTGTTTGACCTTGTCACTGTTTAAGTAAAATTGAATTTGCTGCTGGATTTGCTGCACTAAATTATCGTAATTAAAACTTAAAAAGTTTTCACCGTCGTGGAATTGCACACTGAAATCATCACTAATATCGATGCCTTGATGCTGTAATTGGCGCGCAAGATTACGGCTCACATTACGAAACGCCATGTCTTTTAATAAATAGGGCAAGCACCCAGGCATATTGAGTAACCAAGCATCGGCGTAAAACTCAGCATCCAAGGCTTTGGCTTGCATCACAAATGGGTCGGTAATGCGATGTGATTCGCTGGCAAGCATGGGAATGCTACTAGGGCAGCGATAGTAATAATTCACATCATAGCTGGCGTCTTGGTTGTGTTTGAAGCTGGGGTGGGCAGGGGCTACCAGTTCGTTGTCTAAGATAACCTTAAAACTCACCGGCCAGAGCTTGTCCTCATGTGTAAAAATGCGGACTTTCTGTACTTTGTTAAGACCCAGTTGGCAACGGGCTACATTTTCTGCCAGCGTCACACATAGAAATTCTGCGAAGCGGTCAAAGTCATAATGCACTTTTGGGTTAGCCATGTTTCCTCCTAGTGAAGTGGGAGTCTTATTCTTAAACGTAATTAAAAAACGCTTTTTAATGGATAAGAGCTACTCTGTTATCGTTTTATGTAAGTATAGACAGAGTAGCCAAACAGGCTTAGGTGGATTCGGTCTTTAACCGTTTCCATTGCTACCTTTATTCGCCTTTTAGGTAAGCGAGTACGTCTTCGTGGTGAGTTTTGGTTTTGAATTTGTCCATAATGTGAACAAGTTTGCCTTTTTCATCAATGATGAAGGTAATACGGTGGATACCATCAAACTCGCGTCCCATGAACTTCTTAGGACCCCATACGCCGTATTTATCGGCAATGGCGTGGTCTTCGTCGGATAGCAGGGTGAAGTTTAAGTTATCGCGTTCTTTGAATTTTAATAAACGCGCAGGGGCGTCAGGGCTGATTCCCAGTGTCACCACATTTAATTTATCCAATTCTTTTTTGCTGTCACGCAGGCTACAAGCTTGTGTGGTGCAACCTGGGGTCATGGCTTTTGGGTAGAAATACAAAACCACGGTTTGGCCGCGAAAATCTTTCAGCGCAACCTTGTTGCCGTTTTCATCTAGGGTGGTGAATGCAGGGGCCACTTTGCCAATGGTTGGGCGAATCATAGTGCTTCCTTATGGTTTGCGACTAATGGCTCTATTTTAGCCTTTTAATTTTAACTTGAGTTCGGTTTTGGGCACGCAGCAACAGGGTAGGATTTCACCTTCGTTAATCCAAGCCATGGGCTCTTGTAGATAGGCCACTTCCCCTTCGATTAAGTCGGTTCTACAGCCGCCACAATAGCCTTCGCGGCATTGGTAGGGCAGTTGTACCCCTTGTGCCTCTAAGCTCTCTAGCAGGTTGCTGGCATAGTGAAAGGCCAGTGGCTTGTCGATGCCTTCGACTGCTACAGCGTATACGGGTTTTTCAAACCCTTGGATTTCTAATTGCTGATTATCTTGCGGAGATTCGGGATTATCTAAGGGAAGGAACAGCTCCCCTTGATCCACTTTTGTGTCAGGGGTGCTGATTACCTCAGGACTTTCTAGTTGAAAGTCCTGATGGTCGTTGGCGTCATCTTCTAGATGAAAGTCCGATTCAGTGGAATGGGGCGCGTCCTTCATGGCCAACATAGTCGTCAGAGCTTACAGTTCAATATCGCTGAAGTCTTCCAAAGACAAGGCGCTGTCGATGGCACCTACTAAGTAGGAGCTGATTTCCGCTTCTTGTGGTGCCACTTGCACATTGTCACTTACTAACCAAGCATTGATCCATGGAAGTGGATTTTGTTTGGTTGGGAAAATGGTGTCTAAGCCAATGGCGGTTAAACGCTGGTTGCAAATGTATTCTACGTACTGACACAGAATATCTTTGTTCAAACCAATCATGCTGCCATCTTTGAATAGGTATTCGGCCCATTCTTTTTCTTGCTCAGCGGCTTCACGGAAAATATCAATCACTTCGTCGCGACATTCTTTGGTGATCTCACCCATTTCTGGATCGTCTTTGCCCATGGCCCAGATTTGCAGCATGTGTTGCGTGCCGGTTAGGTGAAGGGCTTCATCACGTGCAATCAGCTTGATGATTTTGGCGTTGCCTTCCATGGTGGCGCGCTCGGCGAAAGCAAAACTACAAGCGAAGCTCACATAGAAACGAATGGCTTCTAGTACGTTGACCGAAGCAACCGTCAGGTACAGTTTGCGTTTTAAGTCACGCAAGCTGATATCAACGATCTCACCATTAATTTCGTGCTGACCTTCACCTAGGTTTTGGTAGTAGGTTACGCCTTCAATTAAATCGTCGTAGTATTTTGTTACGCTCTCTGCACGTTTGGTGATGTATTCGTTGGTGACGATGTCATCAAATACAGAAGCAGGGTCGCTGATCACGTTACGAATAATGTGGGTGTACGAGCGGCTGTGAATGGTTTCACTGAAAGACCAAGTCTCAATCCAGGTTTCAAGCTCTGGTAAAGAAACAATCGGTAGCAACGCCACGTTAGGAGAGCGACCTTGAATACTGTCCAATAGAGTTTGGTATTTAAGGTTACTTAAGAAAATGTGTTTTTCATGTTCAGGCAGGTTCGCAAAGTCTTTGCGGTCAGTGGATAGATCCACTTCTTCTGGACGCCAAAAAAATGAAAGCTGCTTTTCGATTAGCTGTTCGAAAATCTTGTATTTTTGTGTGTCGTAGCGGGATACATTTACGTGCTCGCCAAAAAACATAGGCTGGCTAAAGGTGTCGAATGTATTGCGGTTAAATGTTTGATAAGCCATGTTTTACACTTTATGAAATAAACAACAAACTCAGGTTTGCTGTTGTTAAACGGGAAAACCCCGCTTAACTGAGATTTAAAGGTCAAAAGCCCCGAAGGGCTTAAGAGTTTTAAATTTTACACGCACCACCGGCGCAATCGTCTTCAAGATCCTGTTGAGAATCGTCAGCACCATCGCGAGTGTTGTGGTAGTACAGGGTTTTAAGACCCAGCTTGTAACTGCTTAATAGATCTTTTAATAGTACCTTCATTGGCACCTTAGACCCTTCAAACTTAGATGGGTCGTAGTTGGTGTTGGCAGAAATGGCTTGGTCCACAAACTTCTGCATCACACCCACAAGTTGCAAGTAACCATCGTTAGATGGCCACTGCCATAGCAATTCGTATTTATGACGAATGCGGTCAAACTCAGGCACAACCTGCTTCAAGATACCGTCTTTGGAGGCTTTCACGCTGATGTAACCACGTGGAGGCTCAATACCATTGGTGGCGTTACTGATTTGTGAAGAAGTCTCAGAAGGCATCAATGCCGTTAGAGTTGAGTTGCGTAGGCCGTGAGTTTTAATCTCAGTGCGCAGAGCTTCCCAATCGTAACGAAGTTCTTCGTTGCAAATCGCGTCCAAATCTTTCTTATA